>CAXSEB010000270.1:0-2871 GCA_964235805.1 uncultured Chitinophagaceae bacterium
GATTCTTTGCAAACTAAATTACATTATTCCATTCTCGATGGTTTGCGTGGTGTGGCAGCGTTAATGGTAGTGGCCTTTCATATTTGTGAGGCGCATGCCACCAGTTATCTAACCCAGGCTATCAATCATGGTTACCTTGCAGTTGACTTTTTCTTTTTGCTCTCAGGGTTTGTTATCGGTTATGCTTATGATGACCGCTGGAATAAATTAACTACCGGCGGTTTTATCAGGCGTCGTCTTGTAAGGCTTCAGCCAATGGTAGTAATGGGTATGCTTATCGGTGCAATATGTTTTTATTTTCAGCAATCGGCAATGTGGCCAATGATAAAAGACGTGCCTGTTTGGAAGATGTTGGCGATTATGCTGATTGGTTTTACCATCATTCCTATACCGCCATTTATGGATATCCGTGGCTGGCACGAGATGCATCCTCTGAATGGCCCTGCCTGGACACTCTTCTTCGAATATATCGTAAATCTTCTTTACGCTTTTGGCATAAAAAAATTTTCAGTAAAGGCGCTTTTTGTGCTTGTATTTGTTGCAGCAGGTTTGCTAATACACCTTGCCGTAACAAGCGCAACTGGCAATATAGTTGGTGGCTGGTCGCTTGAGCTTGCACAATTACATGTCGGTTTTGCCCGTGTGCTGTATCCGTTTTTTGCAGGGTTGTTGCTGTTCCGGGTTGCAAAGCCAGTGCACATAAAACATGCCTTCATTTGGTGCAGCCTGTTAGTCATCGCGGTTCTTGCTATGCCGAGAATTGGCGGCAGTGAGCACTTGTGGCTAAACGGCCTTTATGAATCTTTGAGCATTATAATTATATTTCCGCTGATAGTATATATGGGAGCCAGTGGCAAGGTTGAAAATAAATATGCTTCCTGTATATGTAAGTTTCTTGGAGATATTTCTTATCCCATTTATATTACGCATTACCCGGTAATTTATATATACACCGCATGGGTGTATGATACCAAAGTTTCGTTGCAGAATGCATTTCCGGTAGCATTGCTTGTCTTTGTATCGTGTATTGTTTTGGCTTACACTTGCCTTAAATTATACGATGAGCCGGTTCGAAGATGGTTAAACAAAAAATTGTTACCTAAAAAAACGATGTGATGGATGTTAACATAGAAGAGGCAAGTGGCTATGCACTTTGGTAAACTTCCGGTGGAAAGTAAAAGTCAGGGCAGGTTAGCCCGTTGCAACAAAACCTAAATGATTGCGCAAATTGTTGACTTATAAAAAATTTCATCAATTTAAAAAGATAATTTTGATACCGTATGATCAGATCATGTTTATGTGCAATGCTTACTTGTTTTGTTGTAACATCCTTTGCACAAAATCTTGCCCAGGTAACTATTGATAACACCAGTAACTCAGCCGTTATTTCTTTTTTAGTTGATGGAAACGTATTAGTGAATATAAGCAAGGAGGGCAATATTATTGATTGGGGAATTGAATACAAAACACCGGCAACAGGCATCTATCCCGGCAAGCTGCTTAAATATATGGGAAGGGAAGAATATTATGGGGCCACTGATAATGAAGCCAGCAGGGGAAAAATAAAATATATAGGAAGTGCGGGGATCACTTATTATTCTTCTTACGAAAATGAAGAATTTGCCGGGAGAGTAAAAAGCATAGGATCCAATCAGCTTGATTATTATCAATCGTATGAAGACAAAGCTTTTAAAGGCAATATTAAAAATGCCGGCCCTTTCCTGTTTACTTATTATGGCTCATTTGCAGATGAAAGCTATAGAGGTAAAATAAAAACTGTACACAACGCCGGTCTTAGTTATTACGGTTTAATGGACGATAAAGCTTATAGGGGCAAAGTAAAAAGAATTGACCGCAGCTTGTTTACCTATTACTCATCGTTCGACAGGCCAGGGTATAGTGGTGCATTAAAAACAGGTTCACCGGTATTATACAACGGAGGTATAAAGTATTATATAAAGAATTAGAACTTTTTTTTACATCTGTTTTAATTGTTGGGTTATACACGGATAGACAATTGATCGTTATTGCTTGTGCTTGAGTTTGTAACTTCGATAAAAGCCTTTAACCTAACGATACTTTACTGCCCAAATTTGGTTTACCACGAAGAATAAATGATTCCGTAATTCGTTAGATTGCAGAAGGTATTTTAAAAAAGAAGTTGATGACTTCAACCAGATCAGTTTAATGAATTCAAAATACGTTCGAAAACTATATACTTCCTTACTTTTTTTAACAATCGTAAAATTGGGTACTTCTCAGCAACCCGTTTTACAATGGGCTAAAGCATTTACCAGCGCCAACCATAGTAACTATAGTATTTACAGTAACGGCAGGTCAATAGATGTTGACGCACAGGGAAATGTTTATTCTGCAGGCCTTTTCAATTACACTACTGACTTTGATCCAGGACCAGGAGTTTATACTATGGCTGCTACCGGACCATTTGAATATGGTATATACATTACAAAGCTTAGTGCCGACGGTAAATTTATTTGGGCTAAACAGCTACCTATTTATATCGAATTTGCAGCGATAGAGATTTCGGTTGACAAAGCTGGCGATGTTTATCTCACCTCAAATCTCGGTAATGCCGGTGATATGGATCCAGGGCCAGATGTTAAAACCTTTGCCCCCATAGGCCTGTGGGATGCTTTTGTTATTAAACTGGACACTAATGGAGACTTCTTATGGATGAAACAATTTGGAGGAGCAGACAATTCTTCATCTGGCACCGCAATAGATGTTGATGAAAATGACAATGTAATTATTTGCGGTACATTTCAAAGAACGATAGATTTTGATCCCGGTGCAGGTACGTTCAATTTGGCAGAGACCAAAAATACGGAAGCGTTTATTACGAAACTAAAT
>CAXSEB010000270.1:2881-3476 GCA_964235805.1 uncultured Chitinophagaceae bacterium
GGACGGAGATTTTATTTGGGCTATAAAATTGGGAGATTTTACAAGTACTATTGGGGGTGTGAGTATTGAAGATATAAAATGCGACCCGATAGGTAATATTTGTACCACCGGAAGTTTTGCAGGCAACTGTGATTTTGATCCGGGAAAAGAAATTTATAAGCTAGTAGCCAGTGGACCTAATGACGGTTTTATTTTAAAGCTTAATATAGATGGCAGTTTTATGTGGGCAAAAGCACTTGGCAACCCGACAAACTTTGCAGATAACGCTTATGTTAAGCCAAGGGGAATTGATATTGACAAGAATAACAATATCTATACAACAGGAATTTTTATTGGAACACAAGATCTTGATCCTGGTAGCAAGGAATACAACTTATCCAGTATTGAAGGAACAACGGATTCTTATATACTTAAACTAAACATACAGGGCGATTTTATCTGGGCAAAAGATATTGGCGCAGATGATTTTGATGCAGCATTAGACATAAGTATTGATAATGTCAATAACGTCTACGCAATTGGAAATTTTACTGGTTCTGCTGATTTTGACCCTGGGCCTGGAGTATTTTTGATTGATGACCTTTATGATGAAACT
>CAXSEB010000271.1:0-2083 GCA_964235805.1 uncultured Chitinophagaceae bacterium
TGAAGGGATTTAGCAACTTAATAAACTCTTCTGTGGATTTTGTAGAGTGCCCGATGGTGTAAACGGTCTTTACATTTTCAAAAGGCATAAAATTATAAAGAGCAAAATTTTGTTTAAGTAAAAGTAATTTCAGGCAATAACTTTTTCTTCTTTAAAAGCCTCTCTTGGTTTTAATCCCAATAGCTGGAACATCAAATTATCTTCATCAAAACTTGGGTTAGGAGTCGTTAATAATTTATCCCCGGCAAATATTGAATTAGCTCCGGCCATAAAGCAAAGAGCCTGTTCTGCAATGCTCATTTCTGAACGGCCTGCACTTAAGCGAACCATTGTTGCCGGCATTAAAATTCTTGCAGTAGCTATCATGCGAACCATATCCCAGATATCAACTTTGGGCTGGTCTTGCAGTGGTGTTCCCTTTACTCTAACTAATGCATTTACAGGAACACTTTCAGGATGTTGTGGCAAGGTTGATAAAGTATGCAGCATTCCAATTCTGTCTTCATGTGTTTCGCCTAAACCAATTATGCCGCCACTGCAAACACTTATACCTGCTTTACGAACATTGTTAAGTGTATTTAACCGGTCGTTATAAGTTCTTGTAGTAATTATATCGCGATAGTGATCAGCAGACGTATCTACATTATGGTTATATGCATACAAACCTGCGTCATATAATTTTTTTGCCTGGCTCTCGGATAACATTCCCATGGTACAGCATACTTCCATACCCAATTCATTAACGCCTTTTATCATATCTATCACGCGATCAAAATCGCTGTTGTCTCTAACTTCCCGCCAGGCTGCGCCCATGCAAAACCGGGTAGATCCTGCATTCTTAGCCTTGTGAGCGTATAACAGCACATCATCTTTTTTCATTAAGGCATGTACATTAACGCCAGTATTATAACGTGCCGCCTGTGGACAATAAGCACAATCTTCAGGACAGCCACCTGTTTTAATAGACAACAATGTACAAACCTGTACTTCAGCAGTATCCTGGTGTTGGCGATGAATAGTAGCTGCCTTATAGATAAGTTCCAGCAACGGTGTGTGGTATATCTCTGCTATTTCATCTATCGTCCAATTGTTTTTCATGCAATAAATTTTTGTTTCCGGGCATTAATTTTTAGAGCACACCCGATCGTACCAGTGTAATGCTTTAATTACTTGACCAGCTTCAGTATCATTGAGCATCTTTGTTGTGTCACTCCCTTGTACGTCCGGTTCTTTACTCATCTTTTTAAAAATAGCTTAAATTGGTTTTAGCACTAAGCGATAATAACGTTTCGTACATAAGCTTTATGGTATTTTCAATATCATCTCTATGCAACATCTCAACCGTTGTATGCATATACCGCAACGGGATTGAAATTAATACAGAAGGGCAGCCATCATTGGCATAAGCAAACGAATCAGTATCAGTACCGGTGCTTCGGCTTACAGTTTTCAACTGCACAGGAATTTGGTTTTTTTCCGCTGTTTGTTGCACATGATCAAGCAGCTTGTTATGTACGGCAGGGCCATATGTAAGGGCGGGGCCTTTACCACAGCTACAGTCGCCTTCTATCATTTTATTTATCATCGGTGTGGTGGTGTCGTGCGTTACATCCGTTATTATAGCTATGTCTGGCTTAAGCCTCCGGGCTATCATTTCAGCGCCCCGTAAACCAATCTCCTCCTGAACTGCATTAACTATATATAAGCCAAAAGGCATTTTCTTTTTGTTCTCTTTTAATAACCTTGCTACTTCCGCTATCATATATCCGCCAACACGATTATCAAATGCCCGACCTATGAAATAGTTATATGCAAGTTCTTCAAAGCTGGCTTCATAAATAGCAACAGCGCCGATGTGTATGCCAAGGTCTTCAACTTCCTTCTTTGATCTTGCCCCACAATCCAAAAACAAATTTTCCACTTTGGGCTGCGTTTCTTTGTTATCTGCATTGCTCATTCTTGTGTGAATAGCGGGCCAGCCAAACACGGCTTTTATCGGGCCATTTTTACCATATATCCACACCCTGTGCGAGGGAGCGATCTGGTGATCTACTCCACCGTTTCTTTTAACATAGATCAATCC
>CAXSEB010000271.1:2093-2895 GCA_964235805.1 uncultured Chitinophagaceae bacterium
TTACGAACCAGCTTATTTCATCAACATGAGCTTCAATAACAACTTTAAATTTTTCATTAGGATTAATAACACCAACAGCAGTTCCGTAGGAATCAGTAAACATTGTATCAACAAATCCTTTTACATAATCAATCCATACTTTTTGCCCTACGCTCTCAAAACCTGTTGGTGATGGAGTATTTATATAATTACGAAGGAATGCTAAAGAGTTTTCGGTTAAAATTGATCCTGGAGTTTTTGCTTTGGCCATCTTAATATTTGTGCGGCAAATTAATGAAATTAAATCGAGGTAATAATAACAAGTGAAGCCTGCAACAACATCATACCATCTATACACGCAAGGTATGCCATATCTGATCTGTTGGTTTTAATGTATTGAACCATTACAAAGGTGGCTGCCATTGATAGTACCATGGCGTTTAGTTGTCCGAAATCTCTTGCATAAACAAATTGAATAACAGTAAGTAAAATAAACATAACCAACAAAATGTATATCAGCTTGAAAGTTTTTTTTATTCCAAGAATAACCGGAATAGTTCTAATGTTTTCGACAGTATCAATTTTAATGTCCCTGATATCAAATACAAGGCATAAAGCAAACAGGAAAACAAATCTTCTTATAAAAATTAATAGAAGTGGTTGGCCTGAAAAGTGAACCTGGTCTGCCGGAAACCAAACAGTTATAACTGTCCAAAGCAGTACCAGCGTAAATATTTTAAGTATACCAAAATCTTTGATCCGCTTTTTGTCAGTGAAAGGCAGTACCGGTATGGAATAGATTAAAGTAATTATGCCAAGTATG
>CAXSEB010000271.1:2905-3387 GCA_964235805.1 uncultured Chitinophagaceae bacterium
GCTAAACATACCTGCAATAACAAACAGGCATCCTATACAAATAAGCAAAAGGTGAACTTTACGGTTCTTTAGTGACCATAAAAAATGCAATGAGTTCGGGTGAGATGACTTTTTTACATAATAGTGCAGATTATACTGAACCATTACGCCGCCGAATACAAAAGAATAAAATCCTGGTTTATTAAGCGGAAGACGCATTAATAAGTTTGTTTCCACGCACAGGGCAACGGCACATAACGCCAGGAAAATGCTTCCATAAAAAATTAATTCGAAAAGCTTTTTAAACAATGTTATCCTCTTATTATAACAATTGTTTTTGATACTGCGGTATCACTGTGATGTTGTGCTTTATCTGATAAAACAAATTTAAACACACAGGTATCATTCCTGTTTTCACATTGTGGTTCTTTTATTTGCTGGGGATAATCAGTAACCCGGTAACCCAAACTTACAATGATATTACCAGCCTGGTTTTTAGCAGT
>CAXSEB010000272.1:0-3342 GCA_964235805.1 uncultured Chitinophagaceae bacterium
GTAACAAAATCTTCAGTAAAAAAGATCTTAGAATAGCCACTGTCTTTAATGGTAGTAAAGGCGCTGCCTATATTAAGATGTAAGCTGTTACAAATAAAATATATCGACAAAAAAACAGACGTTACCAGGAAGACAGTTTGTAGTGTATCCGTTATAATTATGGTTTTAAGGCCACCCTGAAAAGTGTATCCCCAGATAAGTAAAAGGCATATGATTATTGTTAACCAAAACGGCACGCCCATCTCGTTAAAAATAAATCTTTGTAAAACAATGGCAACTAAATATAATCTGAACGATGAGCCAATTACCCGTGATAACAAAAAAATACCTGCAGCAGTTTTATGGCTTATTCTACCAAGCGTTCGTTCTATAACTTCGTAGATGGAAGTGAGCTGCATCCGATAATACAAAGGAAGCAAGATGGTTGCTACAACCACATAGCCTGCGGCATTGCCTAAAACAAATTGAAAATATTTGAACTGGGCACCTGCTGCATTACCCACTTCTCCAGGAACTGAAATAAAAGTTACACCACTTAAAGCGGTTCCTATAAGGCCGAATGCAACAAGGTACCATTTAGATTTTCGGTTAGCAATGAAGAAGGTTGAATTATCAGAAGATTTTTTTGATGTTAGGTAAGATACCACTATCAACATTAAAAAGTAGCCAACAAGAAACGACAATAAAACAATTGGCGACATAGGACCTGCAATTAAATTTAAAAAAGAATTAAGTTTAAGGTATTTAAATTAAGAGGTTTCAAGATAGATAAAAATATGTCAATTAGATCTGTAGCAGTTTTTTGCGGTTCAAAACCAGGTAAAAACCCATTGTATGTACAGCATGCAAAAGAGTTGGGATACATACTTGCAGAAAAAGACATTACTGTATTGTATGGCGGTGCAAACATAGGCGTGATGGGTGCTTTAGCAGATGCAGTGTTACAAAGAAAGGGAAGAATAGTTGGCGTTATGCCGCAAGTTCTAATGGGCTGGGAACATCAGCACGTGGGTTTAACGGAACTACATAATGTGGCAGATATGCACGCTCGTAAAGCAATGCTTTATGAGAAGTGTGATGCAGCAATTATATTGACGGGAGGATACGGTACGTTAGACGAGATGTTTGAAATGCTAACATGGAACCAGCTTAATATTCATAATAAGAAGATCGTGTTGCTGAATACAGCAGGCTTCTATGATCATTTGATTATGCATTTAAAAAAAATGAACGAAGAAGAATTGCTGTATGATGACCTCGCCGGAAGAATAAATATTATTACATCTCCGGGTGAATTGAAGTTATAACTATTGTATCTGTTAAAGAAAAAGGGATCTCAAAAACATGGATATTCCTGAGATCCCTTAAAGTTATTATTGCTCTATTTCTTTATAAACGTTTGTACCTGTGTTCTTTCTTTTCCACGTAAGATCAAATGATAAAGACCTGCGGGTAGATTTTGTACATCCATAGAAAAAGATGTATTTGTATTCAAAATCATCTTAACTTCTTTTATCTTTCTTGCTGCTGCGTCAACAATTTGAACTGTTGCATTTTCACCATTATCACTTGCCTGAACAAACAAAATATCTTTCGCCGGATTAGGGAAGATATGTAACTTATTATCACCGGTAATTTTTACTGCAACAATATTACTGTAGGTAAACCTGCCATCTGCATCAAACATTTTCAACCTGTAAAAATTTACGTTTTGTAAAGGATGCTCATCAAGCAATGAATAATTAGTTGTAACTGTTCCTGCTGATACCGCAACATTGTTAATTGGTGAAAACGAGTTTCCGTCAGCACTGCGCTCTACCACAAACTTTGCTATATTCTTTTGTGTAACAACCCATTTTAAAAGCACTGATTGATTCTGAAGAACTGCCTGGAAAGTGGTGAGTGTAACGGGTAACGGTCCTGCTGCTGAAAGCAGATATCTTGCTACAACACCAAGCGTACCAGGGAACTGTCCAAACCCTGCGGCATATAACTTATCGCCACCAAAAACAAGACTCTTAATTGAACTATTACTAACACCAACATTCGTAGTTTCAACACCGTCATCACTAAAGGTATTATCAAAACTTCCATCATTGTTTAAAACTACTATAGCGAAATTATCATTAGTTCCTCCAAGCGCTATTCTTCCATCATTACTTACAGCAACAGCATTTGCAAAATTAAGATGTGAACCAAGTACCCTGCTTTGATATCCATCATCGCTAAACATATTATCAAGCTCTCCATCGGTTGTATACCTTGCTATTGCGAATGAAGTGCTTTCACCTGTAAGTACTTCGGAATGACCAGCCAGCAATATCTTTCCATCATTCTGTATTGCTAACGACTGTCCGTAATATCCATCGTCACCAAATACGTTATTTTGTTTTCCATCATTTGAAAAACTTGTATCAAGAGTTCCGTTGGCGTTGTACCGGGCTAATGTAAAATTGTTGACGTTATTCATATATGAACGTCCAGCAACTACTATTTTCCCGTTGGCCTGTATTGCAATTGAACTTGCAAAATCCTGTGAAGAATTAAAATCAGTTAACATCCTTCCGTTCTGACCAAATTTATCGTCTAAAACTCCATTGCTGTCAATACGTGCAATTGCAAAGTCAGCAGAATCATAATTTAGATCAGTATATGTATATCCGGCAACTATGATTTTGCCATCTTTTTGAAGTGCAGCAGAGTTAAGAGCATCAGAGGAACCCATTGGTAGAATTAATTTACCATTTGTACTAAAGGTATTATCAACGTTGCCATCCTTATTATAGCGGGCTAAAGCAAACTGGTTGTTGGCTATCCCAGCCACGATTATTTTTCCATTGGGTTGCACAAGTACTGAGTTGCCATAGGAATCAACACCAAACCCGGTAGTTTGTTTTCCATCGTTGCTGAATGTGCTGTCAATGGTTCCATTACTGTTGTATCTTACTATTGCAAAATCGTTGTAAGTTCCATTCCAGGTAAAGCCTGCTGCTAAAACTTTGCCATCAGGTTGAATTGCTATGGAATTGAATTCAGTATGTCCCTGTTTAAAATCCCCCACTAACCTGCCATCTTTATCAAAAGAATTGTCAAGGCTTCCGTCACTGTTATACCTGGCAAGCGCAAAATTTTGAATGGTGTTACCTAATAAGTATATGTATTCATAACCTGCTACTATTATTCTGCCATCGCTTTGTAGTGCTATTGAGCCTGCATAATCATCTGAAGAATTAAAGTCTGTAGTTAATACTCCGTCGGTATCAAAGGTATTATCAGGATTTCCATTACTGTTGAAACGTGCAACTGCAAAATCATTAGCACTTCCAATTAAAGTATAACCTG
>CAXSEB010000273.1:0-3331 GCA_964235805.1 uncultured Chitinophagaceae bacterium
CATGAATGCGGCCTCGGAATCTTTTGACGAGCCATTGACAAAAGCCCAGGTTCTTATGATTGTTGATCCTTTTATTGTTTAGCATTTTTTTCTGTTTAATAAAATAGCTGTGTATTTTACACGGCTATTTTTTTGTTTATGAGTAAGATTTGTTGCTATCTGGTAAATAACGCTTATGTTCATTATCTTCATGAAGTATACAATAAAACTTTATGAAGATCGCCTTTCATGGTGCCGCCCGAACCGTAACAGGATCAAAGCATCTGCTAACATTAAATAACGGTAAAACCTATTTGCTTGATTGTGGAATGTTCCAGGGAATGGGCAAGGATACAGATGACTTTAACCGCGAGTTTGGTTTTAATGCAGCCGGTATAGATTTCCTTATCTTATCTCATGCACATATAGATCATTGTGGTCTTATACCAAAATTGGTTAAGGATGGTTTTACGGGTAAAATATTTGCTACGCCTGGTACAAAAGATCTTGCTGCAATTTTAATGGAAGATAGCGCAGGCATACAGGAAAATGATCTCAAGTTTTTAAACAAGCGTCGGGCTGCAGAAGGGTTACCCTATCTTCAACCACTATATTCTACCGAAGATGCTTTAAAAGCTGTTGATTATTTTGTTACTATTGATTATGACAAATGGTTTTCAATAGATGAAAATGTAGAGGTATTGTATGTTGATGCAGGACACATTATTGGTAGCGCAACAGTTCATCTTAAAATAAAGGAAAATGGGAAAGTAACGTATTTATCTTTTTCAGGAGATGTGGGCAGATACAGGGATGTTATATTAAGATCGCCGGCAGTATTTCCGCAAGCTGATTATATCTTAATCGAATCTACTTATGGCGACCGCCTGCACGAGCAGCTTAATCCTACACCTGATGCAATCTTTTCACGGATTGAAAGAACCTGTCTCCAAAAGAAAGGAAAGCTTATCATGCCTGCCTTTAGTGTAGGCCGTACACAGGAAATTTTGTATGCATTAAACCAGCTTGAACGGGAAAACAGGCTTCCTGATCTTTCTTATATTGTAGATAGCCCATTAAGTGATGAAGCAACACAAGTAGTAAAAAATTATCCGCAGTATTTTAACGAAGCCTTTCAAAAAGTATTTAAAGAAGATAAAGACCCGTTTAGTTTTAAAGGATTAAAGTTCACAAAGTCAGTAGCAGAAAGCAAGTTGCTTAATTACAGTAAAGATCCATGTGTTATTATTTCTGCAAGTGGCATGGCAGAAGCCGGAAGGGTGAAACATCATATCAGTAATAATATTGAAAACAGCCGCAACAGCATTTTGCTTACCGGTTATTGTGAACCAAACTCTCTTGGAGGCAGGTTATTGCTTCATCCAAAAGAGGTGTCCATTTTTGGAGCACCGCACGAAGTACATGCAGAGATAGGAGAGATACGGAGCATGAGTGCGCATGGAGATTATAATGATCTTCTTCATTGGTTGGAATGCCAGGATGTAAGCAACGTGAAAAAGTTATTTCTGGTACATGGCGATTATGATGTTCAGTTAAACTTTAAGCAGCGCCTTGTAGGTAAGGGTTTTATAGATGTTGAAATTCCGGAGAAGCATTCTGAGGTTCTATTGACGTGAATTTAAGCAATCAATTATCAGGTACGAAGCATCAGGTATGACTACGATGTTGTTATATCATCTTTTAATCTTTCGCAATCTTTTTATAACTGGCTACTACACCTCTTATTAAGGAAGAACTGAAACCTCTATGTTCCATTTCGTTTAAACCCGCAATGGTACAGCCCTTTGGAGTGGTTACTTTATCAATTTCCTCTTCGGGATGGTGACCTGTTTGTATCAGCAGCTCTGCAGAACCTTTTACAGTTTGTGCCGCAATTAATGTAGCGGTTGCTGCATCAAATCCTATCTCAATACCTCCCTGGATATTGGCTCTTATAAACCGTAATGCATATGCAATACCGCAGGCACCAAGAATGGTTGCAGCTTCCATGAGCTTTTCATCAATGGTTACTACTTTGCCGAGGTTAGTAAAGAGATCAGTTACATACTCAATTTCTTTATCTGATGCATGTTTGCTACAGATACATGTCATACTTTGCTGAATAGAAATCGCAGTATTAGGCATAGCCCTGAAAATAGACGTTTCGTATTGTATAATACTTTCCATTTCGCTTATAAGCACACCTGTGACTACAGATATTAAAATCTTATCTTTTGTCAGTTCGTTCTTAATTCCGGATAGTACGTCAGTAACCTGGAATGGCTTTACTGCCAAAATAATCACGTCGCTTTTTTGTACTGCTTCTGTATTATCATTGGTAGTGTAAACGCCTTTTTGTTTTAATGCTTGTAAGGTGGCTGTATTGCGTTTGGTTACAATAATTTCAGATGCCTTGTTAAACTTTCCTTTAATCAATCCTTCCGCAATGGCTGAACCAAGATTTCCTCCTCCGATTATAGCAATTTGTTTACTCATTATGTCGCTTTGTTTCAAAGGTATGCAGCTGGTATTGATTTTCACAAAACGTTTAATTCCGATAGCATACTTTTTGAATACACATTATCATTATAAACAATTAAATAAAAAGGAGTAAAAAATGGCATTAACAAATTTTAGCCGCTTAAGCGCTTTTGTATTTGCTGTTATTTTCATGGCTGGTTGTGCAAACAGTGCACATATTGAAAAGGATCCTTCTGCAAACCTGGGAAGCTATAAAACATATTCCTGGATAGAAGATGAAAAGAATGATGCAAAGAACAAAGGTCACAAGAATGATTTGGTGGAAGCAAACATACGGAGGGCCGTTAACCAGGAACTGCAGAAAAATGGTTTCGCAGAAACAAAGAGAAATCCGGATCTTCTGTTAACATCTGATGTGCTTGTTGAAAACAGCGAGAAGAAGCAAAACGAACCTGTTTATTCCCGCCCTTTCAGCAGGATATATTTCAACAGGTTTTCCGGCAGATATGGCACTATCTATTATCCTTCGCAATTTTTAGGATACGATAGTTATACCACGCCAATACAGCAGGGTACTGTAACTATAACCATGGTTGACCCAAAAACCGACAAAACCGTATGGCAAGGTTGGGCAACAGATGAAATTAGCAGCAGGAATATTACTGGTAAAGAAATTCAAAGAAATGTAAAAAGCATTTTTAGAAAGTTTGATGTAGCTAGCAGGTAGTATAGTAGTTGTAATGTTTGAAATCCCGCCAAGAAGGCGGGATTTTTATTATGTTGTTGTTTAAAAGAGTAACAATAAAGCAGCACCTGGTACCACGTACGGGATTCGAACCCGTGATTCCTCCGTGAAAGGGAGGCGTCTTAA
>CAXSEB010000274.1:0-3331 GCA_964235805.1 uncultured Chitinophagaceae bacterium
CTACAGCCTTTGTTTTGAAGTTTTTAAATTTTCGTTCATAGAAAGCAAATTTATTTTGTTGATACCTGGCTTGATAAGTCTTATTCTAAAGAAGTAAATGACTCTTTTATTGTAACCTTATACACAGATATTAACAGCTTAATTTCTTGTCTTAATATACTCTTTTGTTTGCTGCTTTCATTTTGAAGTAATTTCAATTTTTTTTAATCATGAATTTTAAATACCAGGACAATAAAAATGCTGAACTAAGACTCATAGTTCAGCCGGATACATTTGACCGCGTATTTTATGGTAAAGACAAAAAAGATAAACTGCTTACCATTGCATGGAACAGGGGCAATTTACAAAAAGCCACTGTTGATGAAATTCAATATGATTTTCCTGCAAACGCTATTTTACCTTTAATGGTTAACCAGTCATTTCATTTTGAACAACCGGAAAATATAGTTGCATGGCAATTTAACAGGGATTTTTACTGCATTGTAAACCATGATAAAGAAGTGGGCTGCGTGGGGTTCTTATTTTATGGTTCAGCACAATTTATGTTTATTCATCTTAGTGAAAAAGACGTTGAAAAGATTGATTTGCTGCTGCAGGTATTTAAAGATGAATTTGAGAATTCAGACTCTATCCAGGGTGAAATGCTCCGAATGCTTTTAGTGCGCCTGATCATCACTATTACGAGGCTTGCTAAAGAACAATATTTGAGAGATGCAGCAAAAGATAATATTAAGTTCAATCTCTTTCGTGAATTTAATTTATTAGTAGAAAATAATTACCGGCAGCAACATGAAGTGCAGTTTTATGCCGCGGCGCTCAACAAATCTCCTAAAACCTTAGCAAACGTTTTTACACTGTATGAGAAGCATACTCCATTGCAAATAATACAGGACAGAGTTACCTTGGAAGCAAAACGCCTCTTTTATTACACAGATAAATCATCAAAAGAAATTGCTGCGGAACTTGGCTTTGATGATGCTTCTCACTTCAGCAGATTTTTCAAAAATCAAACCGGTCAAAATCCATCTGACTTTAAAAAATCATTCCTGCTATCACATTAAGGAATAATCGCCTACTTTTTAGGAATAGTATCCATTTTACAGCCTGTTATGTCGGTGCATCTTTGCAATGCTCAAATAATCACCTGTCAATAAACAAAAAGTAAAATGAAAAAGTTCACAGTCCCCAAAAGAGAAGATGTATCTGCAAACAATCAAAGCATTTTTGACAATCTTCAAAAAGGCTTGGGCATGGTACCAAACCTGTACGCATATTTTGCTAAAAATGAAACTGCTTTAGGTGATTATATGGCTTTACAAAATCGCAAGAGTACTTTAAAGGCTAAAGAAAGAGAAGTGATAAACCTTGTTGTAAGCCAGGTGAATGATTGCCGTTATTGCCAGTCGGCGCACACAGTAGTTGGCAAGATGAAAGGCTTTAGCGATGAACAAATTTTAGAAATTCGTGGTGGTAGTGCTTCATTTGACAGTAAGCTGGATGCCCTTGCGAAATTTGTAGAAGAAATTACCGTCAACAGAGGCAAGCCATCCGCAAAAGTTACTGAAGAACTTTTTAATGCAGGCTATAATGAAGCCAACTTGATTGACATCATAATTGTTATCGGCGATAAAACTATATCAAACTTCATTTATGGGGTAACACCATTCGCAATTGACTTTCCATTAGCGCCAGTATTACATCTGGAACATGCTTAGAAAAATGAAGGCTGATGAGTATGAGATTTGCGCAATAATTCACGGATTAAAGAAATAAAAAAAGTAATGAATAAATTACAAAAAACAGGCTTTTACATTGCGCTTTTTGGAATGGCAATAGTGTTGATCTGGATAGGCATTTTTAAGTTTACACCTACCGAAGCAAAAGGCATAAGATCTTTTGTAGAAAATAGTCCTTTAATGAGTTGGATGTATAAGGTAATGTCTGAGACAGCAGTAAGTAAGCTAATAGGTTGTACAGAAATAGCAACAGGAGTTTTGCTTATGTTGCAACCTGTTTCAGCAAGAGCTGGCTTCATCGGCGGCATTTTATCAGCAATAACATTTGCTATTACGCTGTCTTTCATTTTTACAACACCAGGGGCATTTAGTAAAACTGATGGTATATGGTTGCCTGATGCGTTTTTACTAAAAGATTTAATGGCATTAGGAATCAGTATCTATACATTGGCCATATCATACAACAATTTAAAATTGCTTGTTGCAAGAAAATAAATAATTGGATAGGTGACATGGCTTTTAATATCTCTCCTTATAATAGAATACACTTGTTATACATCTGTGATAATTATATCAGCAAATCAGTGAAACTTTACATCATAACAGATAAACATTTTTTTATGCGAACCTTAGTTTTTATTGTTATTACTATTTCAACGTTATTAAGTAGCGGTTGTGGAATGGCTCAATCAAAAAAATCAAAGTATCAGGACCCGCCGGTTGCTGATAGCAAAACAGTATATGCTGTAACATTGAGCGATGCTCAATGGAAAGCAAAATTAACTCCGGCACAATATTATATCTTACGCCAGCAGGGAACAGAACCTGCCGGTAGTGGCAAGTATAATCATTTTTATAAAAAGGGAATGTATTATTCTGCAGCTACCTTACAACCTCTTTTTAGCTCAGAAACAAAATTTGATTCTGGCACAGGGTGGCCAAGTTTTTATGCAGCTATAAGTCCTGATGCAGTCCGCTTAGTTAAAGATCACAGTGGTGGAGGGGAACGTGTGGAAGTTGTTGACAGCAAAAGCGGATCGCATTTAGGACATGTGTTTGATGACGGTCCGGCACCTACCGGTAAGCGTTATTGTATGAATTCAGATGCTTTAATATTTGTACCTGCCGGTGGAAAGCCACCAGTTACTTCTAAACCTTAAATAAATACTATTATGAAATACACTTTTGTGTCCTTTATGTTTTTATTCCTTTTTGCTTCATGTGGACAAACGCAAAATACACCTATAAAAATTCCAACAGCCGAAAAGCAAATGGCCGGTACTAAGGAAGCTGTAGCTTATTTTGCTGAAGGTTGTTTCTGGCATTCGGAGATTGTTTTTCAAAGTATAACTGGTGTAAGAGATGCGGTATCAGGTTATGCAGGAGGCAATGCGGCACATCCTACTTACGAATCTGTAAGTACAGGCGAAACCGGCCATACTGAAACAGTACAAGTATTTTATGATCCGCAAAAAATATCTTACGCAACGTTAGTAAATGCGTTCTTTGCCAGCCAGGATCCTACTGAATTAAACAGGCAGGGCCCCGATGAAGGCACACAATATCGTTCGATTGCTTTTTATCGGAATGAAAAT
>CAXSEB010000275.1:0-1559 GCA_964235805.1 uncultured Chitinophagaceae bacterium
AATTTTAAATCCGTAAACACTGTTGAGCCTCAGAATTTATTTAATGAAGGAAATGTTGCTGCATCTACGGGTAACGCTACTCTCAGAGCAACAGTGTATGCTTTAGGTAGGGTAGATATGCAACTAACGGACAGAGATAACAGAAGCGTAAAAATCATCAATAACAGTGCTACAGATTATGATTGGAATCGAGGCGGTGGCCCCATAAGAAATTCTTTTATCAATATCGAAAGAAATAGAGCAGGCTTAAATGACTCTCATGGGTTTAAAACATATTACTATGGTACAGGGACATTAAACAAGGTTGGTCACATAGGAGTTCCTAGTTATGAACATGGTAGAATAATGTAAAAATTTTATGCAAAAAAATGTATTTACTGGTTCTTGCATCTTTTTTATACTGACATTCCTTATTGTTTCTTGCAATGAGATGTGGGGAGACCATTCATTAGGAAACAATTTTAATTTACTAGAAGGAGATAGAACAGAAGATAGGCTTATTGTTTATTGTACGGGGAAAAGTGCTGGAGCTTGTAAGGGCGGAATCCCGGTTATTCCTACATATGCAAGACATTATGATGATAAAGGCAGATATGCGGAGTATGTAGAAACAGCTAAATCTAGTGGAAACTGGATACTCGCTAAATCGATTCAAATAAAGAATAAGAAAGAAAATTATTGGATTATTAGCAAAAATTTCGATATTGAAAATTTGAATTGTGACAAAATAAACTGTGACAGCATTATACAATCTCATGTTACAGGTCCTTTGAGCATTATTGATTTTCAAAAGAAAATAAAGGAATTAAATATGAGCATCAGCTTAAAATAAAGCCCCTCATTTTGGCGCAAGGGTGTAGGGCGGATATGTGAGTTGGCAAATCCTTGTGCCTGCATAAGCAAGAGAATAAGTCATTGGTTTATAAAAAAGCCGATGGCTTTTTTGTTTATCGTTTGGTAAGCAGTTTGTCTATAAGTTCATTTTTTTCTTTCAACATACGTTCGTACAGTTCAACAACTTTATCTATAGGATTAAAGTTGCAGTTATAGTTGGTTGAGCCTACAGTGCCATTGTTTATGCTGCCTTCATGAAAGTTGTTAAAGTAGTTTATTGCAGCTTCTTCATTAAAATTTTTGATAGCTTCAGGATTTACCTTTAAAGCGTCGGCTATCTGTTCAAGGAGGTTAGGTTCAATAACTTCTTTACTTTCCAGCAACGATATTTTTTTCTGTGTCCAATCGTTACCCAGTTCAAGAGCCAGAGCTTCCTGTTTAATACCCAGCATCTCACGGATGCGTTTTACGTTCCTGCCTTCGTGTACTTCAGTCATAACAGATGGTTGCTTAAATACAAATATAAAGTTGTTGCGGGTTTTACCAATACCTATACATTGCTTTTGCTAACTTAAAAGTCATTTTTTATTGCGCCAGTTTTTGCTTCATCTCCTGTTGAAAAAGAAAAGCATCAATGAGCTTGGAGACGACGGTTTTATTATCCTCAGATAGTTCAGTAATCCTGTTGAACTGATTAATAAGGGTTTTATCCTGTATATTCTCTG
>CAXSEB010000275.1:1569-3291 GCA_964235805.1 uncultured Chitinophagaceae bacterium
CTCTGCTGCCAGATCATTAGTAGTACCATTCATTAAAAAATCAGTAGACACATCAAGGGCATTAGCCATTTTTTTAAGCGCATCGGCAGAAGGGCTTGCTTCATTGCGTTCGTAGCGTCCGATCTGCGAGTAATGAATTTTAATCAGCTTACCGAGCTTGTCTTTAGTAAAGTCTTTGGCTTCCCTTGCCTGCGTCAGCCGTTGCCCAAAGGAAGCTTTTACTGTTTTTGTGTGAGTTGCTTTAGTTGCCATACTGTAAAATTAGCTATTACTCACAGTAAATATAATAATGCTGTGATTATCGGGAATAAAAAGACTTTAAAAGCATACTGTGCATGTGATAATAAATTACCTTCGTGAAAATAATCACGGTAAAATATTTATCCACATGGCTGCAACAGATTTAAAAATAGATACTACCAGTCCTAATGCAATAACCTACATCACAGAAGAATTAGGTTTTACTATACTTGGCGGCATCCGTCTTGATGGACTGGACAGGCTGCGGGTAACCATGCGGATAGAAGTAACCAACCGTAAGTTTGAGCACTACATGAATAACCCGGCCATTGCAGCGTTGCCGGTAAATCACAACTTAGATCTGTACAACGACGTACAGGCAGAGAAGCTGATAAGAAAAGCAGCAGAACGTTTGGAGGTTGGGACATTGCAGATCACCAAAGCCATTGCAGATATTACAAGACAGTTGGAGCTGTACAGGCTTGAACAGATCGAACAGCAACAAACAGCGAAGGAAGTAAAAAAGAAAATCTTATCACCCGAGGAAAGAGAAGAAGCCATAAACTTTTTGATGCAGCCAAACCTGATGCAAAGAACAAATGATTGTATTGGCAAAGCAGGTATGATCGGTGAGATGTTCAACAGGTTATTAATGTACATCATCTTCACTTCAAGAAAAAGAGAAAGCCCTTTACACATTATCAGCTTCGGTTCAACCGGTGCAGGCAAAAGCCACCTGCAGGAAAAAGTTGCAGAACTGATACCCGAAGAAGATAAAATAGAAAGCACCAGCATAACAAGCAATGCACTGTATTACTTTGGTGAGTATGACCTGCAGCACAAGCTTATTTTGATTGAAGACATGGACGGAGCAGAAGCCGTACTGTATGCCTTGAGAGAGTTGATAAGCAAAAAGCATATTATTAAAATGGTTCCGCTCAAAGACACAAAAGGAGTAACAAGAACAATAACATTTAAAGTAAAAGGCCCTGTAACCGTTGCCGGATGCACCACACAGGAAAGGATATATGAAGACAATGCAAACCGCAGCTTCTTAATTTATATTGATGAAAGTAAAACACAGGATGAAAATATTATGAGTTACCAACGTAAGAAAAGTGCCGGCACAATCAACACAGAAGAAGAAAAAAACATCAAAGCATTATTGCAAAACACACAAAGATTATTACAACCGATACAGGTTAGAAATCCTTTTGCAGAGCAGTTACAAATACCGATAGAAGTTTTTAAACCAAGAAGAACCAATGCCCATTATTTACAGTTCATAGAAGCAGTTACATTTTATCATCAATACCAAAGAGAAAAGCACACAGATAAAGCAACAGGAGAAATTTACATCAACACAACCTTAGAAGATATTGCAGAAGCCAACAAACTGATGAAAGAAGTTTTGCTACGCAAAGCAGATGAACTAAGCGGAGCTTGCAGAAACTATTTTGAGCAGTTGAAAAAAATATTACA
>CAXSEB010000276.1:0-987 GCA_964235805.1 uncultured Chitinophagaceae bacterium
TGCTTTTGATGTACCTCTATTCGCTTTTTATGTACTTCTATTTGCTTTTTATGTGCTTCTATTAACAATGGACGCACTTAAAAGGACAATGGAAGAATAATTACAAAAATATTCTTCCGGTAACATACTATATCTGTGCAAGCCGGCGTTATAGGTGCATTATTTTTAAACCCTTTAATCCATATCCATTATGAAATTAACTCCTAAAGCTTCGCTGGCTTTTAAAAGCGATTCGGCCTCTGCCAAAACCACTTTTGGCGACAATGTTATTAATTGTCTAACGCCGTTGACCACGGTTAAAAAAAGCGTTTTTACCATTAATGATCTTCCGTATTCAGTAGCAGACCTGCGGATTGTCAATAATAATCTTATCGCTGCTGCTGCTGCCAGGGTTGATGGTGGCCGTGCTGCTACCAACAATCTTAAAACTGCCCGGCAAGCATGGGACATTGCTTATACCGCAACGGCCAACTATATTTCGCAGCAGGCTGCGGGCAACGTTGCTGATATTATATCATCAGGTTTTATACCTAC
This sequence comes from uncultured Chitinophagaceae bacterium, assembly GCA_964235805.1. Lineage (GTDB taxonomy): Bacteria > Bacteroidota > Bacteroidia > Chitinophagales > Chitinophagaceae > Ginsengibacter. The sequence goes on from CAXSEB010000276.1 coordinate 535, forward strand.
CAAAAGCGACTCGCAGCCAGCGCAGGTGCCGGGAGTACCGGCTGCTTTTAAAGCCACTATAAATGGCAGTAAAGGTGCTATTATTGCGGGCAGCAAAACCGGAGTAGCAACTGCAAAAGCATATGTAACTACTGCCATACCACCTGAGGCCACAGTTAGCTACGTAAAAGATACTATGGTAATTACTTTGGGCGGTGCACGTATTTTTTTAACGGCTAATACCAAAGCCGAAACTGAGTTATATAACCTGCCCAGCGGCGTGCCTTACACTGTAAGCATGTTTGCTATTAATGCTGCAGGCAGTGGCTCTGCTACGGCAAGCCAGCAGGTAATACCTCAGTAATAAAAAGTGTTTTTGTTTTTTGATTTTCATAGATTTTGAACATTTGTTGAACTAAGCCGGCGTAAAGCCGGCTTTTTTGTGCCGCAGAAGGTACATCTTACTACGAAAGG
>CAXSEB010000276.1:997-1797 GCA_964235805.1 uncultured Chitinophagaceae bacterium
ATTCATGGTTAATTCCGCTTTTGCTTATCTCTAAAAGCGTTAAAGGCAGTAGTGAAACATGAAGCAAGGCAATAGGTTTTTGACGTAGCTTACAATCAAGAATAATTTTTATTATGGCTTACAACACTAAGCTTGCCGGCAAAATAAGAGAATACCTTGTTGGCTCTGCCAACTTAAAGGTTGAAGAAAAGAAAATGTTTAGTGGGCTTACTTTTATGGTGAACGGCAAGATGTGCGTATGTGTAAGCGGCGATAACCTGATGTGTCGCTTTAACCCAATGCAGCAACACGAACTATCAAATAAAATTGGTTTCCAGGGAATGGTAATGAGAGGCAAAGAATTGAAAGGCTATTGTTACGTATCTCCTGAAGGAATTAAAACAAAAAAGAATTTTGAGTTTTGGTTAAACTTATGCTTAGCGTTTAATAAAGAGGCAAAGTCGTTAAAAAGAAACCTTTAGCTAATTAGCAAATCAATACTGTTCATTCTCATTAGGAAACTCCTCCCCTTTCACATCTGTAATGTATTGCTTTACTGCACCGGTAATTTGCTGGTGAAGGTTAAGGTATTGCCGTAAGAATCTTGGTTTAAATTCAGTGTTTATACCAAGCATATCATGCATTACCAAAACCTGGCCGTCGCAATATTTGCCGGCACCGATGCCGATTGTAGGTATGCTAAGGCTTGCTGATACTTCCTTTGCGAGTAATGCAGGTATCTTTTCCAGCACAATTGCAAAACACCCGGCCTCCTGTAATATCAAGGCATCTTTTTTTAATTTGTCTGCTTCAGATTCTTC
>CAXSEB010000276.1:1807-3284 GCA_964235805.1 uncultured Chitinophagaceae bacterium
GATTGACATGACTAGAAAGAAGAAAAAGAGAAGAGACAGAAAACGATTTTGAACATCGCTTGTTTTCTCTTGTCGTCTACTCAGATTCTTCTTTTGCTCTTACGGTGTAAGTGCCAAATTTATAGATAGACTGAGGCGTTAAACCCAAATGCCCCATAACAGGAACACCTGCGCTGAGTATGCGTTTCACAGATTCCAGCACTTCTTCCCCGCCTTCTAATTTTACGGCGTGTGCACCGGTTTCTTTCATAATTCTTATGGTTGAATGCAATGCTTCTTTTGAGTTTCCCTGGTAAGCACCAAAAGGGAGATCAACAACAATGAGTGAACGCTCAGTGCCTCTTACTACAGACGATGCATGGTAGATCATCTGGTCTAACGTAATGGGCAAGGTTGTTTCGTGGCCCGCCATAACATTACTGGCTGAATCACCGACAAGGATAATATCAATGCCTGCTGCATCAAAGAGCTTTGCAAAAGAAAAGTCGTAAGCAGTTATCATAGAGATCTTTTCACCAGACATTTTCATTTTAAGCAATGTATTGGTGGTGATCTTTTTTACTTCCTTATTTACTGACATGGCTATAAGTTAAAAAGTTAAGACCTTGAGAAGTGGGATGTTGCGAAGAAGGGAAAGTGGCTCTGCGTTAGAATAAAACAAATCCTTTAAGCATATCGCTGTGTAAATGTAAAAGAAAATAAATTATTACTATAAAGTAGCTGCTGGCTGTTTGCCTTTAATTATTTATCCATAACTGGTGGCTTCGCTGTAAACTTTCTTTGGTTCAGCAGGCGGTTCAGCATGAGATGATCCATTGCCAGGTGCATTTACATCATCATACGTCTTCTTTAAAAGATAATTGTACGTTTCAATCTGGGAGCGGACCTTAGGAGAACCATTTGATTGTACATATTGGTTATCCAGCTCGTTATTTAAAATTCGTGCTTTTACATTATCACTTAGCTGGATATTTATGATATCCTTTAATTCCTGTTGAATGTTTTTATCTAAAACAGGGCAACCTGCCTCTACCCGGTGATCTACGTTTCGTACCATCCAGTCTGCCGAGGATATATAAACTTTTTCTTTACCGCCATGATGAAATATCATAACCCTTGCATGTTCAAGATATTCATCTACAATGCTTATTGCTTTTACTTTCTTTTTAAACTTTTTATTTTGAGTGTACATGCAACATATGCCCCTGATCACCATTTTAATTTTTACGCCTTTCTTTGCAGCTTCATCTAACTTAAGAATAAGTTTTTCATCACTTAATGAATTTAATTTTATGGTGATAGCGCCGTACTTATCCTGTTCAACAGCAGCTATTTCTTTATCAATAAGCGCCATTAATTGTTTGCGCATGTTAACAGGACTAACCAATAACTGGCTGCATTCTTTCAGCACTTCTGTATTACGCGGATTTTCCAGGTAAGTAAATATGCGGTTAACATCTGCCATAATATTCCTGTC
>CAXSEB010000277.1:0-3278 GCA_964235805.1 uncultured Chitinophagaceae bacterium
TATGCAGGCATTCTTTGGGCCGCCACAGGTAAAAAGTAATTTTAAAAAGTAATCTTTCAGGGTTGTTCCGATTAAGCTAAATGCGTTACAATTTCCCATATCAAAGCTTCCTGTAAGAGTTAGTGTTTAGAGGATATTGATATTGATTAATTGCCAGATATTTGTCATATAATCTTTACAACATAATCAAGCTCAAAATGGAAACTCAAAATAAAACAGTCATCACAGTAGAAACAAGTATAAACTTGCCGGTAGAGAAAGTTTGGCAATACTGGACATTGCCCGAGCATATTACAAAGTGGAATAATGCTTCAGACGATTGGCATACTCCCAGTGCAGAAAACGATTTGCGTTCAGGCGGCTCCTTTGTTTGCAGAATGGAAGCTAAAGATGGCAGTGTTGGTTTTGATTTTGGAGGTGTGTATGATGAAGTAAAAGATAAGGAATATATAGAATATACACTGGGTGACGGAAGAAAAGTGAAAATTGCTTTTACCACTCAGGAAAATGCAACTAAAGTGGTAGAAAATTTTGAAGCAGAAGGTACACATCCCATCGAAATGCAAAAAACAGGATGGCAAGCTATCCTTGATAATTTTAAAAAGTATTCAGAGAGTTATGTAGACTATGAATCTTGAACCCGAAGGGCGGAAGAAGTATAGTTTCGTCTTTGTAAAATGATTTCTAATAATCTCACTAAACATTTGGCAGCCGAGTTAACTCACGATCAGCAAAAAATGGTTGATTTGTTTCAGCAACATGTAAATGCTGAATTTAATGGTGATATTAAAATCACCATGGACACCATGACTGACTTTCCACATTTGAATCATGTGCCAACAATGGCTGGTGGAACTGGCAAGGAAGGTGTGGAATATTTTTACAGAAATCATCTTGTTGGTAAGTTTTTTCCTCCTGATGTAAGCATGGTGACTGTTTCCCGTACTGTTGGTAGCAAACAGGTTGTAGAAGAACTGGTAATTAGCTTTACACATACTACAGTTATAGATTGGTTGTTGCCAGGTGTATTGCCGACCGGTAAAAAGATTGAAATAGCTGTAGTGGTAATAGTTGGATTTGAAGATGGTAAAATTTCGCATGAACACATCTATTGGGATCAGGCCTCCGTGCTTGTACAAGTTGGCTTACTTGATCCTACAGGCCTTCCGGTTAGCAATGAAGCAAGTGCAAGAAAAGTGCTTGATCCAGGTTTACCTTCCCGGTTAATATAAACAGCAAGCAAATCAAAGTTTCATCTTACATCTCTCCAGTTTACATAATACTAAGTAGTTAAGACATAGTCAAAAAATTAACTCCTAATATTACATGTCATCAATAAAACTAACGGAGATATTATAAAAATATTAACTGCGTTGGCATAAGAGTTGTTCCTGATTTTTAAAACACACATCATGGAAACTCAACCTAAAAACAGTTCACTAAATGTAAACGATGAACAGGATCAGATTGATGATACTGTTACAGATGCTTTTACCAATGAAGCAATAGAAGATGACGGTACTCCGGTTCTTGATGAGAAGGATCTTGAAGAAAATAACTTATCAGTTGAAGAAGCAGAAGATATTGAGTGGGAAGAGCCGCAACAGAGCTGACCGCTAAATAACATTTGCACGTTAAATCTAATCACTAACCTTCCGATAAAGGTTAGAGTACAGGCATTGTTTTCAACGTCTGCGATATTCTTTAATTTTTGGAATAATTTTATACCAATATCAGTGAATACGATATTTGGGGTTGATTCTTTAATAAGAACACATACAGCTTATACCTGGTTCTGCCACTTAAACAGCAATACATAGCTTCCTCATTTTATTCCGAACTATATTCCTCCTGGTTAGTATTCTCTTGTTTTTATTTGATGTTATTAATTAAATTCGACCTTACTAATATATTTATAGAGGTTCACTTCGGTATAACAAATTCAATGATGGAAAAAAAAGAAAAAATTATAATTGCTGCGGCAGTAATTGTTACATTGATTGCAGGTTTTTTACATTATACTCATGCTAATGCAGTGCTGGGTTTTGTAGTTACGGCAGCAGCACTTGCCATACTTGCGATGATTGTTGGCGATGCAACCGAACAGCTTGGAAGCCGTATGGGGCCGGGCCCCACAGGAATACTCCAATCTGCTTTAGGAAATTTGCCCGAATTATTTGTTTGCATATTTGCTTTAAGAGCCGGGCTTGATAAGGTAGTGCAGGCTGCATTGATAGGATCTATCCTTGGAAATTCACTGCTTGTTTTTGGCTTGGCATTATTTATTGGCGGCCTTAAAAATGGAACACAACGGTTTAATTCTGAGCCGCCAAAAATGATAGCAACATTAATGATACTGGCTTTTGCTGCGTTGGCTATTCCAACCTTTACGCATTTACTACATACCTCTGCTGAATCACATTTGAACTCGCTAAATATCTATGTGGCAATTGTTCTATTAGTAATTTTTGTAGCCAGTTTGTATTTTTCTATTAAAGGTGATAAGTCAGTGGTTTCGCCGAAGCCCGATAAAGGCGAACACAAGGCATGGTCACTTGCTGTTACGTTAATTGTACTTGCAGGTGCAGGTGCAGGCGCAGCCTTTGTTTCAGATTGGTTTGTTGAGGCGCTTCAACCAGCTATGAAAACCCTTGGCATTAATGAAACATTTGCAGGGTTGGTTATTGTGGCCATTGCCGGTAATGCTATAGAAAATCTTGTCGGTATACAGCTTGCATACCGCAACCAGGCTGATTATTCTGTTAGCGTAATATTGAACAGTTCGCTACAAATTGCTCTTGGCTTATTTCCGTTACTGGTATTATTATCGTTCGTATTAGGCGGCGCTATACTTTCATTTGTATTAACGCCAATGCTCCTTGCCTGCCTTGCCCTGGCAATAATTGTAAGTGCCTTTATAGTTTTTGACGGAGAATCAATCTGGCTGGAAGGAGTAGCCTTAATTGGATTATATTGTTTGATTGCAGCAGCTTTTTGGTGGGGATAAACTTATATGTTTTATGGGAACAAAGCATAATGCTTCAATTCCTCGCAGTAAGCATTTGCTTATCTTAAAGTAATAACAAACCTTAGTGAAATCAAGTAAGATATATAAGTTATAAAACTTAACACTTCTCAGACTTATTCTTCTATACAAAGCACATACTTATCTGAGGTTAATCAGTTTTAATAAAGATGGAAGATTTCTTTGCCAGGTTCTAAAATTATACACGTTGCTTTTGGTATGGTTCATCTGTATAACACTAGCATTAGTAACA
>CAXSEB010000278.1:0-2621 GCA_964235805.1 uncultured Chitinophagaceae bacterium
TCAAGACAATTGCCAAAATACAAATGATTCATTTATCAAGTCGTTTCTCAAATATAATTAAAGAAACAAAGCGAATGATAGCATCATGCTTATTCATACACATCATCTTCTTTAACATAAAGAAACGATGTGGTTTGCTATAGTGTTTTATCAATCATATCATACTTAAAAAAATACTGCAAAGCTTAGCTTAGCGGCGAAAGGCGTACCCGGCGTAAAGCAGATTTCATCAACAGAATGTACTTCGTTTTTTAAACGGGTCTCAGTATCAAACTGTGTTTCTTTCCATTTGGTGTTTAATACATTATTAAGTACCAGGCCTATCTCATATCTTGGCCTTGTATAATTAATTACAGCATCTGTTATAAAATATCCTTTGGCAACAAGGCTGTAATCTTCATTACCAGGGCGGTCGCCTACATAGCGGTATCGCAGGCTTCCGTTTACACCTTTCTTTTTAGTATAGGTTATACCTCCTGTGCTTGTCCATACAGGTGCAAGCGGAATATAATCTTCTCCCTTACCAGCGCCGATGGCAACACCTTTTGCATAATTAAGATCTACATCAAAATACAAAGAAGATACCGGCTGGTAACGGCCTGTAAGATCAAACCCCACTCTTCGTGTTTTGCCGCTGAATTCTACAAAACCACCATCACCGCTGTACACAAATTCCTGCTGAAGATAAATATACCATAGTGCAGCATTTATTAAAACTTTCTGCACTGGCTTAAATACTGTTCCAAGATCAGCGCTGTAAGCAACCGGCAAAATTTGGTCGCCCTTTTCAACAACCACTGCCCGGGTATCATTAGAATGAAAGCCCCGGCCGGACGTTAAATAAAACTGCATTCTTTCATTTACATGATAAAACAAATTTAGTTTAGGGCTTAATGTATTTGCATTCGCTTTGTAAGTGCCAATCCCATTGAGTGTGCTGTCGCTTGCTAACTTATTATTGTATTTATGATAATACTGATCAAAGCGAATACCTGCATTCACACTTAAATGTGGTGTTAGTTTAAACGTTTCACTTAAATATGGAGATACACTAAGTTCTGTTATGTTACCAAGTTTAATTTGTTCCAAAGTAATAAAGCGGTCCTTGGTATGAGACAGTTCTGAAGGATGTGTCATATCATAGCGAACATTCAGGCCTGCTTCTGTAGTAAGCATTGTGCTGCCTATGTATTGTGTATGTTGATAGCTTCCATTATAGCCGATAAGATCTCTTACTTCCTTTTGTCTTATCTCATCACCATTTACCGAATCTTCTAAAAAGAAAGTAAAGTTTGTATGAAGATCAAAATGCGAATTAGAATAATAGAGTTGATTTTTTATAAGGTCGCCGTTATTAAGCGAGGTAACCAGTTGCGCATTTAAATTGGTTCGATAAACAAGGTCACCTTCAAAGGGATCAATAGCTCCATAAAAGCCAATTACATGTTCATCTACTGCACGGCCTGGTATCTGTCCTGAAGCATCCCACTTACTCCAGAATGTGGTTGCAGATAATATAACAGCACTATTTTTTGATAGCCTTCCATTGTATTTAGTAAATAAATTAAATCTTTTAAAATGCTGTGGATTATCAAAGTAAGCATCGGAATAGCGATACTCAGTTGCTGCATACCAGGATTGCTGTTTGTCCTTTGCTTTTTGATTTAAAAGATTAAACATTCCTAACGCACGGTAACTTTTAAACATACCTCCTTCTAACTTTACAATATTATTCAACAGTATATTTTTGGTATTAAAATCTACAAAGCCTGTTGTACCAAAATCCCCTTTCGATGCAGTGTAAGGGCCTTTTTTAAAGTTTACACTTTCTATAGTTTCCGGTATAATAAAGTGACTGTCGGCAAAGCCCTGCCCATGTGCATGAGAAACCATATTTATTGGTAACCCATCAACATCTTCTCTAAAATCAGTACCATGATCTGCATCAAAGCCACGAAGAAATATTTGTTCTGCCTTGCCGCCGCCCTGGTGCTGGCCGATGACAATACCCGGTATAATTCTTAGCACCTCCTGCGAATTATTTACGCCACGCATAGCAATATCAGTTTTGCTGATAGGCTTATATTGATCGCCTGCATTAGCAACAATGATTACATCCTGCAGTTGGATTTGCTTTTGTGTAATGGCAAGAGTATTATTGTTACTCTTTAAATATTCTATGGAAAATGTTTGCCTACCATAGCCGATGTTATCAACTGATATTGAAGTGCCGGATGTAAACCTGCCTTTAAAGCTAAACCGGCCGCTTGCATCGGTAACCTGTGAAATTTTATTGGGCAACAATGTTATAGTTGCCCCATCAACAGGCAAGTTTGTGTTTGCATCAACTAGGTTTCCTTTAAGTGTTACCTGTGATATTGCATTGTTTGTAAGTATAGATATAAACAGCAGTAATAATAACCTGTACATGTAAAAGTGATTTTCATGATAAATAATAAATGAAGTTTAAAATATCATACGCAGAATCATAACCTTACAAAATGCAGGCTGATGACATGGATGATAAAGCCATTAAAATTTAATCATGAAAATTTAGGCGGAGGTGCCTGATTTGAAAGGCAGACGAAGGGAACGCTGTGAGGTGTAAACTTGTGGTATTG
>CAXSEB010000278.1:2631-3256 GCA_964235805.1 uncultured Chitinophagaceae bacterium
TATACGCAGTTATAATATACCTGCTTTCCTGCACAGGAATATGAAATGAATCTAAAACTTCAGACTTTGTTGTATTTAAAGGCTTATTTTTTTCATTATCGGTTGCTCCTGCCATATCTTTTTCAAGATGATAAATTCCATATTTAGCATGAATAACAGATATGTGTTCAATTTCATTGAATTGATGAGCCCATGCATCACTTATAAATGGTATTAACGGCTTAATCATTACAGTAATGTAAAGTAACAACAGGTAATATGCAGACGGTGACTTTATCATTTTAATTAAACCAACAGCTTCAAAACCTATAGTTACGAATAAATTGTTAACGCGGATTTTAAATGATTATTTGATCTTAATTGAATTTGTTTTATTAAGCTATCTATATAGTATAAAAAAATTCCTTCTTCTAACTGATCCTCGGTTGCAACAAGGGCTAAGTGATTGCATAATTTGTTAGCTTGCCAAAATGAGTGGGAAGCAATCTCATAGTAAACTAACGCACAATAAATCTTGCTTTAATAATAAGATTGCTTCGTCGTTCCTCCTCGCAAAGACGTTGTTGTTATACTATGTAATATTCTTCTTAGCAAGAGGAAATTTAAATCTTTGAACGCTATCTTC
>CAXSEB010000279.1:0-3254 GCA_964235805.1 uncultured Chitinophagaceae bacterium
CTCATTACTTCCATTGCAACAGGCAATTGGTAGCCACTCATTTTCTTGATGGCAGTATCAAATGCAGGATACACATCAATAAGCTTTACCACAAAATCCGCATCAGTTCCGGTTGAAGAAGCAAACAGGTGCGCCATTACCTTACCAGTAACAACCAGGTTTTGGGTAAGACTGTCCATGACAAAGCTTACAACATCAGGTCTCGTGGTTACAAAACGCTGGTCTTCTACATGCCATGTATACCAGCGACTGCCTTCACCATAGGTAGCTTCAATAGGTAAGGTGCGATAAGGCACAGGGCTGGCCGGATCGCTTACATAACTTACAGAACCTTTAACTGCAGCGGGTTTTTTAAAGCCAGCTTTTAGATCAGCAGCGGCATATAATTTTTTGAGTACTGCATTTTTTGGAGGCCACGAGTCGTACGTTTTCCATGTATTACTTCCCGTTTGAAAACAAGTGCCTTCAGCAAATTTATCATCGCCAATTCCTTTGAGCCAGTAATCGAACCAACGTTTTTCCAAAGCCTGGAACCATGTCGAGGTATTGCTTCCAAAACTTATCTGACCAAGACTGTCTCCTTTCGGGTCTTCCCAGCCGCCATGATTCCAGGGACCGAGTACAATAAAATTGCGGTTGAAACTATCTTTCTTTTCAAGATGCCGGTACATGAGTTGAGGACCATTCATGTCTTCCTGGTCGAAGTATCCACCCACATGCATAATGGGTATTTGCGGCGTTAGTATGTAAGTAAGCGTAGACGATCTTTTCCAGTAATCATCATAGTTGGGATGTTTGGTAAAATCGTTCCATGCAGCAAGGCGGCCTTTATAATATTTTTCGTTTACATTTTTTAAAGAACCTAATTGCCGGTACCAGTTATAGAGATCATATTCCGGAAAAGGAAAATCGCTGTTAGACAATTTATCATTCTCTACAAGATAGCTGTATTCAAAACCATAGCTTAACCGGAATGCGCCGTTATGATGAAAGTCATCTCCTAAAAACATATCAGCAGGTGAAGCCTGTGGCGAGCTGGCTTTAAGCGCCGGATGCGGATCAACCGCTGCATCGAGCGCAAGATAGCCGGGATAAGAAACACCATTGACACCTGCCTTGCCGTTATTATTTTTGATATTTCTTACCAGCCAGTCAATCGCATCATAGGCATCGGTACTTTCATCTGTTTTTGTTTTATCTGTTAAATGATATAAAGGTCTTGTCATTTCAAAACTGCCTTCACTTTTAAATTTTCCACTCATATCTTGGAACACAAAAATGTACCCCCCTTTAGCCATGAGCTTAAAAGATCCCATTTTATTTACCGGAATTATTGAATCTTCAGGTACCGGAAAATCAGCACCATAGGGTGTTCGCTGTATCAGGAAAGCAGATGGCTTTATGCTTTGCGTTGGAGAAAGCACTAAAGTAAAAAGTTTTATACCATCTCTCATTGGTATCATATATGTTTTTTTTGTGTAAGAGGAGATGGAATCTGATTGGGAATATACGGTAGTGAACGCGATGCTAAAAGAAATGTAAAATATTATTATTTTCATTTTATAAGTTTCGTGGTTTTACAGCCATGAATGTAAGATAAAATAAATCCTCTTTTAGCATGCCGTCGTGCCTGCTATACTACAGGCTTGGAGTAGAAACACGACTTAGGATAAATGGTTTGATTATCTCAAATCAAAAGAGCATTTTGTAAAAGCTTATGTTATCATGCCTAACCATTTGCATGTGTTAATGATTTTGGAAAATCGACAAGATCTATTAATACAATTGTAAGCAATGGTAAAAGATTATGGCTTACACTATCGTTGAAAGATTAAAGGAACACAACTGTGATGATATTTTAAAACAGTTACCTGAAGCAGTTAATCCTTAGCCAAAGACAAAGGGAAAATTCACCAGGTATTTGAACGTTCATTTGATTGCAAAGAAAATTAACTCTCAGCATTTCTTTATGCAGAAGTTATCTTACATACACAATAATCCTTGCAGTGGCGTTTGGAAACTGGTTGAAAATCTCATCGATTATATACATAGTTCGGCAAATATTATACCTCAGGAGAACAGGGCAGCTATTTTTATTAGTGAATAAGCAGGTAGTCATAAAAACATGATAGACATTCCTGAAAGCCCGCCGGGTCCTGCTTTGCTGCAGGCCGGGAGAAGAGACCCGGCTTAGGATAAGGTTTATTCAACTTTTGAATGTACCAGTTTTGGGGAAGCTTACACCACCACCCTACTTATTATCTGATGTGAAAAATATGTACGCAGTTATTAGTATTAAGAGTACATTTGGTAATCATGACAAGATGGGACTGACAGTATTCCATTTGGTTTTGACATTATCTCTGAGTTGCAAAAGTTTCTAATTCCTATCTCAATCCTTATTAGCCTACCGACGACCCAAGTTAAGAAAGCAAGGTGTCATCTATTAGTATTATTATGACCGGGCAACATGTTGGTCAAACCGCGTATTAAGCATAATAATGACTGTTGACAAATGCCAACTCATTTTCGTAATCTATTCACTTAAAACATAAAAAATCATGAAAAAAATCAGTCTAACACTCATGGGTTTAACTCTAATTCTCTTTAGTTCATTTTCTCAAACGAAACTAAATGGGAAGGTTTACATCAATCATCCATATATTGATGCAGTAAATAAGGCCACTGATACATACCTAAAAAAAGATGCAGCAGCCAATATGCAATACTTCGCTGACACTGCTAAGGTTTGGATGTCGGGGATGGAAAAGCCGATTGCAATAAAAGAGGCCTTGCCAATGTTTATGTCAGACCATGATAAGTATGACAGCATACAACTTAAACCGAATGGCTATCCCGATTATATAGAGTATGACAAGAATAATGAAAAGGTAGTGCAGTCATGGTGGACGTGGTCTGGCAAATCAAAAAAAACAGGTGAAACAACAAAAATACCTGTTGTGCAATTTGATGCTTTCAATAAAAATGGAAAAATAACCTTCGAGAGCATTTATGGTGATTTTTCAAAAATGGAAAAATAATCTCTTCTCTTGAAATGCGAGCCCTGCAGAAATGTGGGGCTTTATTTAGTTGAATGTTTACCTTCTACAGTTAAATAGACTTCCACTCGATTATTCAAATCTAATATAGACTTTTGCCAGATAATGATAAAACCGGCATCTGCTATTTTTTGACAGTAAAGTTCTGTACTACTTGCTTAAAAATGAATTGGAACCTCATTCTTTTGTATAATA
>CAXSEB010000280.1:0-3247 GCA_964235805.1 uncultured Chitinophagaceae bacterium
AGTCGTGCAAATATTTACCAACTACATTACTTGAATTTGCTATGCCATTCGGGTGCCGCGGAGATTTCGAGTTAAACATGAGTCTTGCGGATTCGCAAGCGCTGGCAGCCAGCACAACACTTCTGCCGGTTACCTGGTATTCCTGCATGTCTTCTTTATTAACATAAGAAACACCAGTTGCCAGGCCCTCTTTATTTGTTAATATTTCACGAACCATTGAGTTGGTAACAAGGTCAACATTACCGGTTCTTAAAGCGGGAATTATTAAGGCTGATGAAGAAGAAAAATCAGCATATACCTTACAACTGCGTCCGCATTGTGCACAATAAAAACATTGACCACGATCTTTATTTATTGCCTTAGTAAGTATAGATAACCTGGAAGGGATAACGGGAATTCCTATATTAGTTGCAGCACGCTTAACAAATAATTCATGCAACCGCGGCTTTGGCGGAGGTAAGAATATTCCGTCCGGATCATCAACCAACCCTTCGTTAGTTCCAAATACACCAAGCAAGCTATCGATCTTGTCGTAATAAGGTTTTACATCATCATAACTTATAGGCCAGTCATCACCGAGGCCATCAATGCTTTTCCGCTTAAAATCCTTTGGTCCAAACCGCAGTGAAATCCTGCCCCAATGATTTGTACGTCCGCCAAGCATGCGTGCCCGCCACCATTCCCACTTTGTGCCCTCAGCCTGCGTATAAGGTTCGCCGTCAATTTCCCAGCCCCAATAACATCCATCAAAATCTCCGAAGGGCCTAAACTTGGTACTGGCGCCTCTCCTGGGAGATTCCCATGGATTTTTTAACTGGTTAGAATCTTTTTTTGGATCGTACATTGGCCCCGCTTCAATTAAACAAACTTTTAATCCGGCGTTAGCCAATACATATGTTGCCATGCCGCCGCCGGCACCTGAACCAACAATAATTGCATCATAATTTTTTGGCTGAACTTTTATTTGAAAATTTCCCATAGCTACACTTGTAATATTTGCAAACGCTTAAATAAAACGTGGTATGAATGTAGAATTTTAATAAGAATCTAAATCATTTTTTTTAATCAACTCTATTTTATACATTGTCTTTTATACCTTTTAATTAAGTCATCCAATGTTGCGTATCGTTGTTCCATCTTTTAAGTATCAATAGATATTGTCACCGTTAAAACACTTTTAATGAAGCTAAAACCTATTTCTTTACCTGTTGCCAGTTTGATAAAGAAGGGAAAACGGTCACCGTTTCCGGTAGATGTAAAGCCAATGCTGGCAACACTTGTAGATGAACCTGTGGAAGACGAAGGCTGGGTATATGAGTTGAAATGGGATGGATACAGGGCGCTGGGTTATATCAATAACGGAACGGTGGAGGTACGTTCAAGAAATAATAAATCGTTTAACGAAAAATTTTACCCGGTTTATGAAGCATTGAAAAGCTGGAAAATAAATGCTGTTGTTGATGGTGAAATAATAGTGACGAATGATAAAGGTATTCCTGATTTTAGCAACCTGCAATCATGGCGCAGTGAAGCTGACGGGCACCTTGCATTTTATCTTTTCGATATTTTATGGATCGACGGAGTTGATGTAATGAGCCTTGCACTTACAGACCGCAGGGAAATTTTAAAAAGTGTTGCACCGGCAAATAGCATTATCAAACTAAGCGAAAACTTTGAAGCAACAGGCAAAGAGTTTTTTGTTCTTGCAGAAAATATGGGCCTTGAAGGTATTATGGCTAAAAAGGCTACCAGCCTTTATACACCTGATTTAAGAACAAAAGAATGGGTGAAAATTAAAACAGAAAAGCGCCAGGAAATGGTTATTGGCGGTTACACAAAAAATGAAAATACGAGCAAGCAATTCAGCGCACTTTTAATTGGCTTATACGAAAATGGTGAATTTAATTTCGTTACTCCGGTGGGTACGGGCTTTACTAATAAGCTTCAAGGCGAAATATTGCAAAAGCTAAAGCCCCTGGAAACAAGCACATGCCCGTTTAAAACAATTCCAGATTACAATAAGCCATCCAGGTTTCGGCCAAACCCGCCAAAGGCTGAAGTTACCTGGGTAAAGCCGCAGGTAGTTTGCGAAATAAGCTATCGTGAAGAAACAAAAGACGGTGCCATCAGGCATCCATCGTTTAAAGGCTTACGCGAAGATAAAGATGCGCAGGAAGTAGTAAGAGAAAAGTCAGTTCCTGTAACCCAGGTTGCAGAAGAAACTGATGCATTGCATGTAAATAAAGTGATTACATCTCCAGGTAAAAAGGAAAGAAAAACGTTATTGAATCCTAAAGATGAGATGCAAACCAGGAACATCGGGGGGCATGATATTAAGTTTACAAATCTTAGTAAAATATACTGGCCAAAAGAAAAGGTAACCAAGCGGGACATGCTTAATTATTATTACCAGGTTGCGCCTTTTATGGTACCTTATTATAAAGACCGACCCCAAACACTTAACCGTTATCCGCATGGCATAGAAGGAGAAACCTTTTATCAGAAAGATGTAAAGGGTAATGACAAATTTTTGCAACGCAGGGCAAAGCTATACCGATAATCGTGATAAAGAATTTTTAGTGATTTCTGATGAGGCAAGCTTGCTGTATGTTGCTGCACTGGGCTGTATAGAAATCAATCCGTGGAGCAGTCGAATTCAATCGCCGGATAATCCGGACTGGTGCATTATTGATCTTGATCCTGATAAAAATACCTTTAGCCAGGTGATAGAAACCGCATGCGTTACCAAACAACTTTTAGATTCGATCGGTGTAACTTCTTTTTGTAAAACTTCCGGCTCTACCGGCCTTCATATTTACATTCCGCTTGGCGCCAAATACATTTATGAAGATTCCAAAGAGTTTGGCAGGGCCATTGCCAAACTGATACAAAAACAACTTCCGGCCTATACAAGTATTGAGAGAAAGATTGCAGACAGGGAAGGTAAAATGTACATCGACTTCCTTCAGAACCGGCCACAAGCAACAGTTGCAGGGCCGTATTCTCTTCGCCCAAAACCTGGAGCTACAGTATCAATGCCCTTGCATTGGGAAGAAGTAAAAAAAGGATTATCCGTGAAAGATTTTACAATTTTTAATGCGGTGGACAGGCTTAAAGAGCAGGGCGATATTTTTAAAGGTGTATTGGGCAAAGGTATTGATATGAAGAAGACGTTAAAAAAACTTGGTCAGATTAGCTAATGATGCCTGCCATTTATGTATCTACTTTTCTCTATAATTAAAGCTCG
>CAXSEB010000281.1:0-3206 GCA_964235805.1 uncultured Chitinophagaceae bacterium
TCTTTGATAATTGCCGCATACCGGATGAAAGCAGGATGGGAGAAGTAGGCGCAGGCTTTAAGCAGGCTATGAAAGTTTTGGATGGAGGAAGGATATCTATAGGGGCATTAGGTTTAGGCATTGCAAAAGGTGCATACGAAGCGTCTCTGCAGTATTCAAAAGAAAGATACCAATTTGATCAGCCTATTTCCAACTTCCAGGCAATCTCTTTTAAGCTTGCTGACATGGTTACAGAAATAAAAGCTGCAGAGCTGCTGCTGAATTTGGCTTGTGACATTAAAAACCGTGGCGAAAATGTTACGCAACAATCTGCCATAGCAAAATATTACACCAGTGAAGTAGCAGTAAAAGTATCAACTGATGCTGTGCAGATATTTGGCGGTTATGGCTACACTAAAGATTTTCCGGTTGAAAAATTTTACCGTGACAGCAAGCTGTGTACTATCGGTGAAGGCACAAGCGAAGTACAAAAAATAGTTATTGCAAGAGAAGCATTAAGATAATCCCTGTTCATCAGAAAAACTTCCGCCTTTAGCAGCAGGCCCTTCTGTTGAGCCGGTATCACCTGCGGGAGTAATATCGTTTTTATTTTGTTTTGGAAATAAGTTATCAATAGCGCCTTCTACCATCGGGAATTTTTGCTTGATAAAATCTGTTATGGTATTTAGTATGCCATGCGATTGTTCAGTGCTTAAGCCATGTGTATCCTGTAATTTCTTTATAAGTTCCTCCATAATTGTTTTTATAAAAGTATTGAAATATAACAATTAATTTTTATTCTGTGTCGTACCTGTCAACAGTTTCTATACCTGCTAAGGTTTTAAGGCGCACAACTAATTCTTCCAGTTCATCTTTATCGTGAACATAAACCCTTATGTTACCCTGGAACAATCCATCTTTTGCTTCAATAGTGAGTGCATTAATGTTTATTTTTAATTCGCCACTAATGAGGTTAGTAATTTTGTTTATTACACCTACATCATCCAGCCCAACAATTTTTATCCCTGTAAGAAAAGATATTTCCTTGTTCTTAACCCATTTGGTTTTAACTACTCTGTGTGCATAATTAGAAAGTAATCTTGCAGCATTGGGACAACTGGTCCTGTGGATTTTTAAACCTTCACCTTGCGTAATAAATCCAAAAACGTCATCGCCTGGTATTGGCTTACAGCAATTGGCAAGCGTGTACATAATTCTATCGCTGTGTTCACCAAATATTATTAATTCAGTATCTTTTTTGTTGAAAGATCTGGCCTGGGTTTCGACTTCTGATTTTCCATCGTCAACAGGTTTTACAACCTTTGGTGCAATGATCTTATCTCCGGAAAGCGAGAATTCTTTTAATTCCTTAAGATCTATTTTTTTTATGGCCACATCATACAAAAGGTCGAGAGGTGATGATACTTTATAAAAACCAGCCAGTTCTTCCATATTGGCGCTGTTCATTGCTGCACCAATGCCATCAAGCTTTCGCTGTAAAATATATTTGCCTTCTTCTGCTACAGTTCTTTTTTCTTCTTTTAATGAATCCTTTATTTTTGTTTTGGCCTTTGTTGTTACCACAAAGTTTAGCCACTCGCTGTTAGGCTTTTGTTTAGCAGAAGTGATGATCTCAATCTGATCCCCGCTCTTTAATTTATGGCTTATAGGCACAAGCTTGTGATTAACCTTAGCGCCTATGCATTTAATGCCCACAGCGGTATGAACCGCAAAGGCAAAATCAAGTGCAGATGCACCTATGGGTAACATTTTAACATCGCCCCTTGGCGTATAAACATAAATTTCCTCTGCTAAAAACGATACTTTAAAATCCTGCAGAAAGTCTATGGAGTTTGTATCCTGGCTTGCAAGTACTTCCCGTATCTGGTGAAACCATTTGTCAAAACGGTTCTCATCATTTGTACCTTCCTTATATTTCCAATGTGCGGCCAAACCCTTTTCTGCTATATCATTCATGCGCATAGTTCTTATTTGCACCTCTACCCATTTACCCTGCGGTCCCATCACAGTTGTATGTAACGCTTCATAGCCATTATTTTTTGGGTTACTTAGCCAGTCTCTTAAACGTTCGGAAGATGGAGTGTATTCATCAGTTATTATACTATAAACCTTCCAGCAATCTTCTTTTTCTTTTTCAGGAGGCGAATCAAGAATAACACGGATGGCAAAAAGATCATAAACTTCTTCAAAGGCAACGCCTTTTTTCTTCATTTTATTCCATATAGAATGAATGCTTTTTGGCCTCCCATATATTTCAAACTTAAAATTTCCCTGCTCTAATTTTTCTTTTACCGGCCTGATAAAATCGTTTATAAAACGGGTACGTTCCCTTTTTGTATCCTGGAGTTTTTGTACAAGATATTTAAAACTGTCAGGCTCCATATATTTCATAGACAAATCTTCCAGCTCTGTCTTAATGTTATACAAGCCCATCCTGTGTGCGAGAGGTGCATAAACATAAACGGTTTCTGAAGAAATCTTAAGCTGCTTTTCTCTTTTCATGCTGTCCAGCGTACGCATATTGTGCAACCTGTCTGCCAGCTTAATTAGTATCACTCTTGGATCGTCTGTAAGTGTAAGTAATATCTTTTTAAAATTCTCCGCCTGTTGAGATGTATTGGTATCTAATACACTCGATATTTTGGTAAGGCCATCTACAATTTTTGCTATCTCTTCGCCAAATTCTCTTTGTACATCTGTAAGAGATATGTCGGTATCTTCTACTGTATCATGAAGCAATGCACATATTGTACTGCGAACACCAAGGCCAATTTCTTCCACGCATATCATAGCAACTGCAAGCGGATGTAATATATAAGGCTCACCACTTTTTCTGCGCATGGTTTTATGAGCATCTGCAGCCATTTCAAATGCTCTTCTTACCAGTTCTTTATCACCGGGCTTTAATTTTGATTTTAGCATGCGCAACAAAGTGCGGTAGCTCCTCAAAATCTCTTTTTTTTCTTCCGCGTTACTTAAATTATATTTTACTGCTTCAACTACTGTTTCCATTGTTACGAATTTACGAAAAATGAAGTGGAGTTACATTTGGTTTATTGCTTTACATAAAAGTTATTATGGATTGATATTATTTTACCAGGATTAAAAACGTTTAGTGCCAGCTTTTCCATCAAAACCATTATTTTTGCTGCCCTTAAAGCCCATGTGGTGAAATTGGTAGACACGTCAGACTTAGGATCTGATGC
>CAXSEB010000282.1:0-3179 GCA_964235805.1 uncultured Chitinophagaceae bacterium
CGATTTGTAAATTAAATTGAAACGTGCATAAGCAGAAAAGGAAAAATTACAATTATTAACCTAAGTTTTTTATTTTCATTTAATATGCTATTTAGCCTCACTCGAAATAGTGTTAAGTTGAGTTGATAAGCTCTTACCTATGATTGACCCTAATCCTTCGCCTTGGTCTCTAGTAAAACCTCCATACTTTGCAGATAATACCCCAATTCTATTTCCTAATTTATCACCTCCATAGTCTGTTATACTGCCAACTATTGCCGATTTGTAGTTAAATTGGTCGCCGCCAACGGCTTCAGAAAATTTCTTTTCATAAGTTACCTTTCCAAAGTTGCCAGCAACAGAGTTACCAAATGTCTAAAGTGGATTGATAGCAGAGAACCCTATACTTGTAATATTCATATTCTTAAAGTTTTCTAGGCCCCATCCATTGTTAGGTGAATTTTGAATATATTGAAATGTTGCATCAACACTTGCTCCTATAAATCTACTACTTAGAGATGCAGTAACAGCTTGTGTTCCATATGTAGCTGCAGCTGAAAACATTGCAGGCGCAGATGCGATCGCCGCCGGAGCGACTGATAAAATACCCGCAGCACCAAACCAGAACTTCCCCAACATATTTACAGATTCTGCCCCTAACCGTGCTTGTTCCTGACTTGTCGTTTCATAAGGTAACCATTTTCCTCCACTATATGATTATGCATTCGGCGAAGGCGGTTTACTAAAATAAAAACTTTCGGTTTTAACGGCTGTTTGATTTGCACCAGTTAATGGATCTAAATAAGTTTCGTCAATGTTTCTTTTTAAAACCCAATAATTATCATTCAGGGCATCTTTGGCTTGATACAATGTTCCATTTATTCTACCCTTCCCTTCAACAGTATAGGAAACGGAGCCCTTATTATCAAATTTTTTAAGACTGTAATTATCTGGATTATTTAATACATATTCGTAACCTTTCGGTTCCAATCCATCTATATCAATTGCAGCAATTGGGCTATTTCCAGAAAATTGATACGGTGTGTAAAAAGGAAATTGATTTGTTAAAGGATCCGCAGATTTAAACCTGCCCAAATGCGGGTCATAAATTCTAAAACCATAATCATACTGTATTGAGTTACCATCTCCGTCTTTATCTTTTTCTTTTCCATTAAAACCATACCGGTAAGATACGCCGAATGTGCGGTTAGGCAATGTCAATCCAAAGGGATAGTAATCATATGCAGATACCTGGTCTGCATCATAATAGTCCACGGCGGTTCCATTAGTTGTATGTGCAACCTTTTTATCAGATATCGTTGCCAGCATATTTCCCAAATGATTGGTTAATTCATAAAACTTATACCCTCTCGTCCAACCGCTCTTGTATGGCGCACCCTGTGTATAGGAAGGTATGGCTGCTTTAACATCTTTGTTTAGCGTAAATATGCCAAGCCTGCTGCTGCCATAAATATGGCGTTCCTTTACAGAGAGAGCCGTTGGCATTGTACTTCCGGTGGCAGAACTACTGTAAACTGCCATTACATTTCCTGAAGCATCTCTTACATACCAAGTATAATTACTCGAAGTGCCGCTTGCTGTATTGGTCTCTGCCCGCTTACCCATACGGTTACCCGCTGCATCATAAAAATAGTAAACGTTCTTAATTGTGCCGCTGGTTATGTTGCTGTAAACAACGTTGGTTATCTTCCCATATACGTTCCATACAATACTGGTTATATTTTGAGAATTGTCTTTTACTAAATTTCCAATGGAATCGTAAGCATTATTATTTGCACTCTGGGTATCCATATCTTCATAAGTGGATGTAGTGTAATCTCCTGCCGGTACACTGTCTTTAACGTAATTAAGCCGGTTTGTTCCTGCATCATATTTATAACTGAGGCTGTCCATAAGTATTTTAGATGCGCTGTTTCCATTGCGAAGATATTTTAAAGTATTTCCATTGGCATCGTAGGTTATTCTTTCTTTATATTCATTTCTAAAAACAGGTGTCCACACATTATTAGTAAGCCCTTTATAATCATCCATTGCAGTAAGGCGGTTGAGCTGGTCGTACTTATAATTATAAAGCAGAGCACCACTTCCACCTCCGGGCAGGGTTAGCTTATTTATATCAACTGCCATACTGGCTATATTGCCATTGTATAACGGATTAAAACCAGAGCCTGTATTAGAACCGGGAAATGGGCTTAGTAAAGCAGTAAAAGTTTTTATAGAGTTATAATCCCCGTTAAAATAATTTAAAGCAAACCCATACGCATCTTTTGCAACATACTGGTTTTGACTCTGCCCTGCAGTTCCATTTCCATCTCCACCTATATCATTTGCTGCCTTTACTCCCGTACTGTTTACACCCTTCAGCCATCCTTGTAATGTATAAGCATAATCAATACCCTGTACAAGCTGGTCGCCAAGAGTGGTACGTGCAAGAGGCCCATGTTTATAATATTCGTAGCGTGCATCTTTCTCCCATATAATACTATCAATGCTGGTATATACTGCCGTGAGCCTGTTTTCAGCATCGTATTCATACTTGTGATAAAATGCATCTGCCGGAATGTATAGCTTATCATCGGCGGGGTTGATGTATTGTGGCTGGTAGGCAACATGATTTACTTTACCACTTATTAAATCATACCTGTAAACAATCTTTTTCCAGCGGTTATTATTATTGTTCATTGTATTTTGTGTTCCGTTTCCAACCGAATTACTTCCATAATCCTGTATCAATGTATCCACATTTCCAAGAATGTCATAACTGTAAAAAGTTGCCTGGTTAAAATTTAAGGGATTACTGCCGGTAGCATAACTTGTATAGGCTACCCTGTTGCGTAGATTTTTTGCATATACTAATTTGTTGGGAGAAACCCATCCTGGATATTCCAAATCATACACCGTAGAAGTAATTTGTGATCTGTTGGCCTGCATTGCTAACCATGTATCCAGCTGCCCCTGGTTGCGGCTTAAAGTATCATTCATGGCAATGGTTGAAACAACAAGCCTGCCCAGCCTTTTGAGAAAAATACATGCTGTTACTTTTAAAGGGGTTTTTACTAAATATATTAATGTTTATAGTAGCTTTTACCTTTAATAAACTCGCTTAATATCTAGCAGCTTGAATTAATTAGTAAAAGTGTCTGCTGAAAAAATATCTAATCATGCAAAAATTCAAGAAA
>CAXSEB010000283.1:0-2286 GCA_964235805.1 uncultured Chitinophagaceae bacterium
TATCCCGCCGAGGTAAGTGGTGGTATGAAGAAAAGAGTTGGTATTGCAAGATCAATTGTATTGAACCCAAAGTATTTATTTTGTGATGAACCAAACTCAGGTCTTGACCCACAAACAACAATGGTAATTGATCTCTTAATAAAAGAGATTACTGAAGAATATACATGACTACTGTTATCAACACTCATGATATGAACAGTGTTATGGAAATTGGAGAAAACATATTATACATGTACCAGGGTGAAAAAGAATGGGTAGGAAATAACAAGGAAATTATTTTTAGTAAGAACGATAAATTAAACCAATTCATATTTGCTTCTGAATTCTTAAGAGATGCAAAGGATATGCGCATGCTTGAAGAAAAAGGCATTATAGATAACGATCGTAATATGGAAGATATAATGAATAATCCTGAGGCAAATTTATTGATGGGTGATAATGAAAAACGGAATGCTTCCTGAAACTTCTCGGTAGTATATAAGACACAGTCAGGTTATAAATAAGTAATCATAATAACTGCTTTGTTCCAACGCATTTTATTTATTCTTCTTTTTTTTAAGCTGGTTACTGTATACCCCGCAAATCTATATGCTCAAATCAATATTGCCAACATACCCGGTAAAGTAGATCAGGAAATTTTATTTAAAGATCCGCTTTTTGACAATGATGATATTCTTAGGATTAAGCTGACAGGCAAATTAACCGAGTTGTTTAATGACAGAAACGACAATGCTGTTTATCATCCCATGTTGCTTCAGTACAAAGACAAGAACAATGGGCCAATTTCTATACAGTTAAAAATTCAAACGAGAGGCAATTTTCGGCGCAAAAAGGAGAACTGTGACATGCCGCCGCTTATGTTGAATTTTGCAGGATCAAATAAGAAAAATAACAGCATCTTTCAGGATGAGAATAAATTAAAACTGGTAGTGCCATGCAAAGGAGATGAGTATGTGATAAAAGAATGGCTGGTATATAAATTATATAATCTTATAACAGAAAAAAGTTTTAAAGCAAGGCTTGTACAAGTAGAATTTGAAGATTCTTTGAAGAAGAAGAAAACAGAAACTCACTATTGCATTTTACTTGAAGACGAAAAGAAGGTTGCAGCAAGAAATAAATCTTTTGTATGGAATAAAATAAAAGTTCCTATGAAAAATACCGACAAAGAACAGTTTTTGAAAATGGCAGTTTTTGAATTTATGATAGGCAATACAGACTGGTCAGTTCCTTATTTGCAAAATGTAAAATTAATTACTAATGACTCTTCCAAAGCGCCATATACTGTGCCTTACGATTTTGATCATGCCGGCATGGTGAGTGCTCCATATGCTCTACCTGCGGAAGAATTAGAAATGTCGTCTGTGGTTGAGCGCCGCTACCGTGGCTATTGCGAAACGGATAAAGGAAAGCTTGCCCACGTGTTTTCTTTATTCAACCAGTTAAAAAATAAGTTTTACACTCTTTATGCCAGTTGCCAATTAATTAATTACAGGTATAAAAAATTTGCTGCAAATTATCTTGATGATTTTTTTAAAATAATCAACAACAATAAAGTTATGGAAAATGCATTTGGTGATCCGTGCACAAGAAGTACAAGAGTAGAGATACAGGGATTAAAAATCAGAAAGTGAGTTTCGTTCAAAGTGTTTGTAAACACTTCATTACATTAAATATTTACCAGTTTCATTTTAGGAACTAATAAATGCATGATAAGCCAGGCCAGTAAATACGCACAGCCGCACACAACGAAGAGAATGTTATATCCAACAGTGATGTTGCCTAAAAGCTTATAGTGATCTAACAGATGCCCGATAAAAATCGGAAATAAAATTCCACCGACAGACCCGGCCATACTGCCAATGCCAATTACAGAGCTAACTGCCGCTTTAGGAAACATATCACTTACTGTTGTAAAAATATTTGCGCTCCATGCCTGGTGAGCAGCAGCAGCAAGACTTACAAGAGCAACAACCGTCCATATACTGGTGGCATACTTAGCTGTAATTATGGGCACAACACAAAGAGCGAAAATAAACATAGCAAATTTACGGGCTTTATAAACGGGCCAGCCTTTTTTAATTAAGTAAGAAGACAAATACCCGCCGCCAATGCTGCCTACGGTTGTAGCTGTATAAATTATGATTAAAGGCAATGTTGGCTTTTTAAGATCGATGTGAAATGTAGAAGAGAAATAAGATGGTAGCCAAAACAAAAAGAAATACCAGATAGGATCAGTAAAAAACTTGCCGGCAATAAATGCCCAAGTTTGTCGTATTGCAAATA
>CAXSEB010000283.1:2298-3132 GCA_964235805.1 uncultured Chitinophagaceae bacterium
TTCCACGATACCTTAGTGTTGCTTAAATTGTTTTGTTCTTCGGCGTCACTATGTATATAATCGAATTCAGCTTTAAGTAATTTTTTATGCTGCAATGGAACTTCATACGTAGCCACCCAAAAAATCAGCCAAATGAAGCCAACTGCACCTGTCCAGATAAAAGCATGCCGCCACCCAAAGTTCCCTAATATCCATGGCACAGCAATTGGCGCAACAATGGCTCCTATATTGGCTCCTGAATTAAATATACCTGTAGCTAATGCTCTTTCATTTTTTGGAAACCACTCAGCAACTGTTTTAATTGCCGCCGGAAAATTTCCACCTTCTCCGATGCCTAATGCAGATCTTGCAATACCAAAACCAAATGTAGATTTTGCTAATGCATGAGCCATAGATGAAAGGCTCCAGAAAACAATTGAAAGGGAATAACCCAACTTTGTGCCTATCTTATCGATCAATCTTCCGAATATCAATAAACCTAATGCATAAGATGCCGTAAAAGCCATTACAATGTTTCCGTAATCAGCTTCTGTCCAGTTAAAAGATTGTTCCAACGTGGGTTTCAGGAAACCAATCACCTGCCTGTCTAAATAATTAATTGTAGTTGCAAAAAAAAGTAATGCCACAATCGTCCATCTGTATTTACCAACAGGTGCCGGCATCAATTTAAATTAAGTGCTTTAATAATTTTTTTAAAACCGATTGAGTTGCCAAAGTGATCGCTTCATAATCACCTTGCTCTAACATTGATTTCGTAATCAGTTTACTTCCCATACCCAATGCAGCAACGCCTGAATCAAACCAGTCTTTTATATTTTTTTCTGTGGTATCAAC
>CAXSEB010000284.1:0-1899 GCA_964235805.1 uncultured Chitinophagaceae bacterium
TGGCGTTTTAAACGAGGAAACTTCCGCACTAACAGATTCCTTTCAGGATGATCTGCTTGCGCCTCCTGTTTATACACGACCCGAAAATTTCAGGGGATGGAAAGTGCCTGATGTTTTATTAAGCGGAAATCATAACAATATTGAAAAATGGAGAGAAGACGAATCCTTAAAGCGAACTGTACAAAAAAGGCCAGACTTGTCGGGTAAGGATTGATGTATCTCTTGCTTAAGGCTCATATAAGCTTTCGTCAATCGCTTTATTTATTTCAATTTTAGTGAAGGTTATAGAACCTGCACCTGGGCCATCTCCTGGGTTACTTACTGTATAAGGAAACATCAGGCCATCCACAGGTTTATAGTCTGAGAAATTGGTTACAACTTCTTTTTCGTCTTCATTTCCGCCTAAGCCAGCTCTCATTTGCTTAGTTTGAATCAGCAGGTAATCGTGTGTGTCAATGTAATACGTTATTTGTTTACCTGTGCTTAACGTAAGCTTTATTTTGTAAGCTTCCTTTCCATCAATATTTTCCTTTCCTAATGCCTCAGCTTTATTTCCTTTGGCAGCGTGATCAATCAAGGGTCCGGCAATATCCAATTCGGCCTGCATTGCTTTCAGCCTGCTTTCAGCAATCGGTTCCGCTCGTTGCGAACGCATAGGAATATAAGACCAGCCTGCGCCAGGTGTTACTATTGAATATCCTTTATCATCACCAAATGTAAAGTCGTTTCTGTATAACTTGCCTTGCACTTTAGTAACCTTTACAGCTACCTGGTTACCCATCATTTGCCTTGAGCCTTCCATGTAAAGTGAAGTTATCGAATTCAGCTTTTGTTTACCACCACAGGCGTCTGCATATTTATTGATGATTTCATCAACAGTTTGTGCATGAAGAAACTGCATGTATACAATACCGAAAATGAATACAACAATTAAAACAATATTTTTAATTTCCATAGCTTTTTATGCAAGTTAACTTAATAGTAATGTTGTCTACTTGTTTATATTAAGTCTTTAACAATTCTAAACCGTTGAAATAAAGTTTATTAATTTATAAAACTGCTTGTTTCATTAAATGTTAAGTTTAAAATTTAGTACATAAATTAACCTCTATGAAACTATCGATCATGGCAAATATTGTCGACATATTCTTAAAGGACATTTTTTATGGAGAGATAATTATTGAGGATAAGAAGATTCTCTCTGTTCAAAGATTATCAACTGAAAATATTAAGATATCACAATACATTCTTCCAGGCTTTATTGATGCGCATGTTCATATTGAAAGCTCTATGCTTGTGCCGTCTGAATTTGCAAGGCTTGCTGTTGTACATGGAACGGTTGCTACAGTAAGTGATCCACATGAGATAGCAAATGTATGCGGATTACCAGGCGTGGACTTCATGATAGAAAATGGGAAATCGATACCTTTTAAATTTTACTTTGGTGCGCCAAGTTGTGTGCCTGCAACCACTTTTGAAACTGCCGGCGCTGCAATAACTTCAAAAGAAATTGATACCCTCCTTGCAAGAGAAGACATAAAGTACTTGAGCGAAATGATGAACTTCCCCGGCGTATTAAACAATGATGAGGAGGTAACGAAAAAAATTGCTTCAGCAAAGAAACACAACAAACCCGTTGACGGTCATGCACCCGGGCTTAGAGGTGAAAATACAAAAAGATATATTGATGCAGGAATAAGTACCGACCATGAATGTTTCACAAAAGATGAGGCACTTGAAAAACTAAAGTTTGGAATGAAAATACTTATTAGGGAAGGAAGTGCTGCAAAAAACTTTGATGCATTAATTGATCTGCTAAATGATTACCCGGAAAGTATAATGTTTTGCAGTGATGATAAACACCCTGACAGCCTTGTACAAGGACACATTAACGAATTA
>CAXSEB010000284.1:1909-3131 GCA_964235805.1 uncultured Chitinophagaceae bacterium
CAGAAGGTTTTTAACCACAACTCTTAATTACACTCAGACAAGCAACATCATCACACATTAACGAATTATGCAAACGAGCTATTGCGCACGGAATAGATTTGTTTAATGTATTGCAGGCGGCATGTAAAAATCCGGTAGAGCATTACAAACTGGATGTCGGCTTGCTAAAACAAGGCGACTTTGCAGACTTCATTGTGGTAGAAGATTTAAAAAACTTCAGAGTGCTTGAAACTTATATTGAGGGTGAGATGGTAGCCAAGGACGGAAAATCAAAGGTAAAAAGTGAAAGGCCAAAACTGGTAAATAAGTTCAATTGCCATGAGAAAACTGTTGCTGATTTCCGGTTTCTTGTTGATGATGCTAACATGGATATATTAGTGATTGAGGCGCTGGACGGGCAGTTGATCACTAACAAATTATCTCTTAAACCCAGGATCATAAACAATGAAATGGTAAGTGATACAGAAAATGATGTACTTAAAATGGTTGTGGTTAACCGTTATAAAGACGTAACAATCTCAAAAGCATTTGTAAAGAATTTTGGGCTAAAACATGGCGCTATAGCCTCTTCCGTAGCTCATGATAGCCATAACATTATTGCTGTTGGAGTTGATGATGAAAGCATCTGTAAAGCCGTGAACTTAATTATACAGGCAAAAGGCGGAATAAGTTGTATTAAAAAGGTTTCTTCTTCCGGCGAAGATTTAGAAGAGACTTTTCTGCCTTTACCAGTTGCCGGGTTAATGAGTAATGAAGATGGATATAAGGTAGCTGAGCTATACACTTCTATTGACAAGGCTGCAAAAGATTTGGGATCAAAATTATCAGCACCTTTCATGACATTGTCTTTTAAGGCACTGCTGGTAATCCCGCATTTAAAACTCAGTGATCTTGGATTATTTGATAGCGATAAATTTGAACTCATTTAGTGTAATTTCAGTGTCGTTAAGCCTCCGTGCCAAGCCACAAGGCGCCACCAATGCTGTTTCTGCTTGCTCCTGTTACAGATTTCAAAACAGTGTATTCTTCTCTCCACCGCAAAGTACCTATTAGCGCCATTACAAGTGCTTCTTTATAATTTATCACATCACTTTCCGGAATTGTAATTGTGATGCCCATTAAAAGTAAAGTGTCTCTTAATCTTTCAATTAAAAATTTATTAAGTGCTCCGCCTCCGGTTACTAACAGCTTCCGGTTAGCCGCTTTTATATCGCAACTAACA
>CAXSEB010000285.1:0-3129 GCA_964235805.1 uncultured Chitinophagaceae bacterium
CGGAATTATCTTATGGAACGCCTCCTGATAATCTTGAAGAAATGGCTTTTGAAATTATTACCAACGGATATCAACCCATAATGGCTCATCCCGAAAGATATTTTTTTTATCATAAAAACTATGACAGTTTTTTAAGGCTTAAGGAACTGGGCTTTTTGTTGCAGGTAAATCTTTTATCACTTATAGGTTACTATGGAGCGGCGGCGGCAAAAGCTGCAAAATTTATTTTAGAGAAAGATCTGGCAGATTTTGTTGGCACTGATATGCATCATGAGAACCACCTTAAGGTATTATCCAAACAAGAAAGCCTTGCCCTGTTTAAAAAACATTTAGGAGATAGAGTGTATAATGATTTTGATATTTAGTATAAAGTGGATTTGAAAATATTCACAATAACCAATTAGTTTGTTTGTTATATAGTTACACCTCTAGTGAATCAACCAGAAAATAACATATCAAATGCCGGCGCAGAGCAACCTGCAGCACCGCGAAGAAGCCGAAGGAGCAGCAGGTCGCTGAAAAGTAAAAAGAAGTACAGCTTTAAACGTCTTCGCAAATGGATGAAAAAACATCCATCTAAAGCGATAGCAATTTTTTCAGTTGGATTGATAATAATTCTTTCCATTTCTTTTTATATATATGATATGGACATGTTAACTGCGGGTGAAGTAAGGCCGGAAAATAAAAATCCGATCAAAGGCGTTTTGCTACCTGTGGAACTTGTTAGTGAAAGCAGCCCTTTAACAATAAAATTCGGAGCTACATCAAGGACAGTCTCTTTGAAAGAATTAAGGAAAGGTTACGTGATATCACCTCAAAAGATGATTAATTGTGCTCCGGGTAATCCGGTTGAAGACAGGACGAGATTTATATTATCGCTTATAGAAGACCGGCTGTATGTAAATGCAAATTTTAACGATATAACAGGTAATGAAAAGATAGCAGGAGCTGATGGCAAACATTGGACGATCCGGCCAAAGAAGGCATCAGCGTTTTATTCTGATGATAACTCTTTTAAAGTATATGATACGCAGGGAAACATAAACTTTAACATGCAGTTTGAACAGCCGGATGTTTTAATTATCGAAGGTTATTTCTCGGGCGCAGAATGCATATATGTTGCAGGTTCCGGGGCCAACTTTTCAGATGCTAAAACCGGAAACTATATTGAAAGACTTATGCCGGAAATCAAAAGATTAAAGATGAACACTACATTACAGGAATAGATGTTTTTGTTTATCCGTGTTAATTGCAGAAAGCGATTGTACTCCAATTGCTTTTTTTATTTATACTCTGTACTGTATCTGACCGAAAAAAAGGAATTAAGTATCTTACAGACAGTTTTTAATCCACCCGTAAATGATGAGAATTATATCTTACTTATGTTTATTCGTGTTTCTAACGCCTTTTAATTCAATTTCGCAGGGCTATAATTTTTATATAAGTAACACAGGAAGTGATTCAAACTCCGGAACATCGGTATCCTTACCCAAACGTACCCTTGCAGGAACTGCCGGATTTATTGATAATGCAGGTGCGGCAAATGGAAGTGTAACTGTTGGCCTGAAAGGCGGAAATATTTTTAATGAGTCCTTTACACCTGCTTCATCCATACAAATAGGATCGTATAGTGATATAGCCGGCAAAAAAGATTTTGCAATTCTGAATGGTTCTGATGTAGTTGACACAGGATGGATAAAGCTTGAAGGAACACTTAACACGTACCAGTTTTCTTTACATTCTCCCGGCTTAATAAATTCTCCTGTTGCAAACAACAGTTATGTATATGTTATAGAAGTAGATAAAGAACTGGAGAAAATTGCACCTTTTACAGCTAGAAAGCCTTTAGGTTTAGTAACAAACATGCAGGATGTTGATGCAACACAAGGTTCTTTTTATGAACCGTTTACCAATGATAGCACTTTAAGCATTTTCATACATACATCTGATAACAGTTCGCCAAATTTAAATACAAAATACCGTTATGAAATAGCAATGAGAAGTAGGGCAATTGACGCATACAGTAATGACAATAACAGGTTTGAAAACTTATGGATAAGAGGATATCGTAGTGGCTATGGCCTGCTTCCGAGTGGAGCAAATACTTATTGCAACAACATCATTTTTGGCGTTGGCAGCGGTATACATCACATCGTTTTAAAAAGCGGAACAATAAACAACTCATTGTTTTTACCGGGTGCAAAAAATACCAGTGTTTATGCGGTGGTGTTTTATGATGTTGAAGGTTTTGGCAGGCATAATACAATTACTAACTCGATTTTCCTTGATATTCCTTCACCGATATATACGCACACCAGTTATGGAAGTCACCACGGTGCTCTTGAAATAAATAATGTAGTTGCCTTTGCAGACGATTCAAAAGGCGGACAGTTTTTGAGCACCTCAGACAATGATTCCGTTTTACTTAACAATGTATATACTGACGGTTATGCTTATGCATACAACGTTGGCAATAATAACATTTCTGCCAGGTACTCTAATATAAAAAATTGCTATTTTAAAGATGTAACAAATGCAGTGGCTTTTGGATCAAACTCTATTAACGCAAACATTGATAATGTATTTATCAGGTTAGTAAACAGTAATGGTGTTGCAGGTATAAGCATGCAGGATAGCACTTATCTTAAATTAACCAATTCGGTTATTCATTTAAAGGCCAGCGGCAACAGCGGCTTTATCACCGGTGCCGGGAAACCTGGTAATCATATATCTGCAACAGGAAATATATTTATTTGTGATGCTGATGCTAACAAATCTGTTACTGCTGCTGTCACCAACACCGCTAAAGGATTGGGAACTTCTGCTGATAAATGGAACAATAATGTATACATCTTATTACGAGGTGATAACATTACATGGACAGCAACCAATGCTGCTACTAATAATGGAAGTAATACTGTTAGAAGTTTTGACGAATGGCAGCGGCAATCTGGCCAGGATAAGAACAGTTTATTTTTTGATCTAAGAAATGATCCAAGAGGTTTACAGGCAATCTTCATTGATCCTGACAACGGTAATTACGAATTAGCCAATACAGTTGAAGGAAATAAGATAAAAGATCTACACGCAGGGATGACAAACCCAATTACCTGTTTTTTAAAGAAGCCA
>CAXSEB010000286.1:0-3121 GCA_964235805.1 uncultured Chitinophagaceae bacterium
CTTACAAGGAATTACAGGCGCTTCTGTTTTTAAGAAATTTCATAACATGTGTAACGGCGCTAACCTTGCTTATCCAAAAAAAATATTTTACGAGGTGAATGGATTTAAAGATATTGATAACATTGCCAGCGGAGATGACATGTTACTAATGCATAAGATTCACCTTAAGTATCCGGAAGGCGTATTTTTTTTAAAATCGAAAGCAGCACTTGTAAAGACAAAACCTATGCAAACACTAAAAGATTTTTTTAATCAAAGGATACGCTGGGCAAGTAAAGCAGATAGATATACTGATAAGAAAATTACTTCTGTTTTAATAATGGTCTACCTGTTTAATTTATATCTTTTAACACTCGGTGTTCTATCTTTATTCAGCAGTGATATTCTCTATGTTTTCATAGCCGTATTGTTTGCAAAAACAATTATTGAATTGCTATTTCTTTATCCTGTTGCCAAATTTTTTAATAAGAAGAAAATGTTGTGGTGGTTCCCAATTGCGCAGCCGTTCCATATTTTATATACTGTTGTAGCCGGATGGTTAGGTAAATTTGGTTCTTATAAATGGAAAGAAAGAAAAGTAAATTAATGGAAATAACAGGTTGTGCTTATTCTTACTCTAATGTTTTATAAATGATGCCTAACGCCGGGGATAAATCCTTCTCATTTTTGAGAACTGCCTGGGAGCGCCTTAAGAGAAACAAAGGTGCTATGATTGGTCTATTTATAATTATAATTGCTGTATTAACAGGAACATTTGCCTATTTTATTGCTTTGGATTCAACGCCGGATGCAGACAGGCAAATAATTGAAATTCAGGCAAAGCCTCCTGGATACAAACAACTTTTTATAAAGCTTAGGAAAGAAAAAGCTATAACTGAAACGGGATTTTTCAGCAGGCTATTTAATGGTGCTGAAGACCCCTTTATTCTTATTCCTATAAATAAGTACAAAAGAAAAAATGATACTGTTATCGTCCAAAAATATATTGATGAAGGTGTTCAGGAAGAAATGCATATTCCTGTTGCAAAAACGTTTTCTAATAACCCTGTCTTTTCTCAAACATTTTGGTTAGGTACTGACAAGTTTGGTCGTGATATATTAAGTCGCCTTATTATTGGCATACGGGTGAGCCTGGCTGTAGGACTTATAACCGTATTTATATCGTTAACGCTCGGGGTTATGCTTGGATGTATAGCAGGCTACTACCGTGGCGTAACCGATGATTTAATTATGTGGCTTATCAATGTAATTTGGAGTATTCCAACTTTGCTTCTTGTATTTGGTATAACACTCGCATTGGGTAAAGGCTTCTTGCAGATTTTTATCGCTGTTGGTTTAACCATGTGGGTAAATGTTGCAAGGTTAATCCGTGGGCAGGTGATAGCTATAAGAGAATTAGAATATATACAAGCCGCTAAAGCTTTGGGCATAAAAGATATTGGAATAATAACAAGGCATATTTTGCCGAATGTGTTAGGCCCTGTAATAGTAATAGCAGCATCAAACTTTGCCACTGCTATAATAGTAGAAGCCGGCCTAAGTTTTTTAGGTGTAGGCGTACAGCCACCGCAACCAAGCTGGGGCCTTATGATAAAAGAAAATTACAATTTTATAATAACGCACAATCCCATGCTTGCCTTGGCTCCGGGAATAGCGATCATGATACTTGTACTTGCATTTAATCTTTTAGGTAACGGGTTAAGAGACGCATTAGATGTGAGGGGAAGATTATAATTGAGCCATGTTTAAAACACTTTTTTAAACTTAAGTTCCGCTCTTTATTATTTTTTTATGCGCAATAATTTTTTTGCCAGAAACGATTTCAACTAAGTAGGCCCCGGACGAATACTTAGCGGTGTTAATCTCCTGGAAGTAAGAACCGTTATTCGAGAAAATCTTTTGCTTATACATTTGCTGGCCGTTCGAGTTAAAGATAGTAATCGTTGCAGCAGGTTCATTAACGTTGTTAAGTGATATGAAGAACTGATCTTTCGCAGGATTAGGAAAAACCTTCAAAATATTTAATCCGTTGATGTCAGCCGCTACTTTTTTTGATTTGTTATTCTTGCTTATTAACCAATATTCCGGGTCAATTAAAAGCGTATCAGCAGCAAACCCTATGTTTTTATAAAACACTTCGTTGTTTGCTTCAGCCTCAACAATTATTCTTTTTTGCTGAGTTGCATTTTTAAAAAGCAAAGCAACAGGCATGTTAAAAAACTTTACGGAAGTATCAGAGGTGGTTTGATTTAAATTAATCTTTACATAACCATTCGCAAGCTGAACCCACTCTGCATTATAAGAAGGATAACCTTGCCCATAATACCATTGTTCAAAAAATTTACTGAGATCTTTATTGCTTACTTCTTCTAAGTTTCTTTTAAGATCTTGCGTTGTTGCAAAGCCATATTTAATTTTATCATCATTAAGATATTGCCGGGCTCCTTTTAAAAATAAGTCGTCGCCTAACATCCATCTCAACATATATAAAAGATGCGAACCTTTTAAATAAGACAACCTGCTATTAAAGATCCTGGCTACATTAACAGTATCATCTACCCATACGGAACCTGTTGGAGCAGACGTTACATTGTCGATCTCATTTTTCCTGTTAACGATAACAGTTGCAGGATATTTATTTTCCATATACATACTGGCTAGGTGTGTTGCGAACCCTTCATTAAGCCAGATATCCCGCCAGCTTGCGCAGGTAACTTTATCGCCAAACCATTGGTGAGCCAATTCATGCGCCATCAGGCTTTCATCAGGCCTTACAATAAACGTTGCAGTCTGGTGTTCCTGTCCTCCGCCCCAGCCAAATTGAACATGCCCATATTTTTCTTTTATAAATGGATACTCGCCAAACGTATTGCTGTAAAGCTGCAATGCATCTAAAACAAGCGGTGTATTGTTTTTAAATAAATCAAGATTTTCAGGATAGCAAAATGTTTGCATGGGTAAAGTAATATTACCAAGTTGAATGCTGTTATTAAATACTTCATAATTGGTTACAGCAAAGCAAACAAGATATGTGGCTATTGGGTATCGATGTTTCCAATGCGTTATTGTATTAGTACCTGATATAATTTCCGACTGCAGTAAACCATTTGAAGCAGCTTTA
>CAXSEB010000287.1:0-3080 GCA_964235805.1 uncultured Chitinophagaceae bacterium
GCAAAGAGGAACGTTCTCTCATCGCCATGCTGTTATTTTCGACGAAGTAACCGACAAGCCATACAACAGGCTTAGTAATGTTGTTGATGCAACCGGCAAATTCAGGATTTATAATTCTTTATTAAGTGAATTTGGAGTCGTTGGTTTTGAGTATGGTTATGCATTAGCTAACCCTGATGTGCTGGTTTTATGGGAAGCGCAGTTTGGAGATTTTGCTAACGGAGCACAAACGATGATAGATCAGTTTATTGTTGCAGGTGAACAAAAATGGCAACGCATGAATGGTGTTGTACTTCTTCTTCCGCATGGCTATGAGGGACAGGGCCCGGAACACAGCAGTGGCCGCATGGAAAGATTTTTACAAATGTGTGCGGAACTAAATATCGTGGTAACTGATATAACCACATCCGCAAATTACTTTCACTGCATGAGAAGACAGCTTGCCTGGCCTTTCAGAAAACCTTTAATAAATTTTTCTCCAAAGGCAAATCTCCGGCATCCGGGAAGTTACAGCCACGTAGATACTTTTAATTCCGGAGGATTTAAAGAAACTATCGATGATATTTTTATAAAGGATGCATCGGTTGTTAAAAAGGTTTTGTTGTGCAGCGGTAAAATTTATTTTGATCTTGCACAAAAACAAGAGAAAGAAAATCGCCAGGACGTTGCCATAATAAGATTAGAACAAATTTATCCTTTACCATTAAAGCAATTAGAAGAGTTACATAAAAAATACTCAAAAGCCATTTGGTTTTGGGTGCAGGAAGAACCATTGAATATGGGCGCCGCATCCTTCTTACAAATGAATTTAAAAACAATTAATTACGGAGTTGTTAGCAGGCAGGCAAGCGCTTCAACAGCCACAGGTTATTCAAAAGTGCACGTAGCAGAGCAGGCGGAGTTGATTGAGACTACGTTTAAGGTATAAAAATAATTTTATAATTCCAGCAATGCTTTTACAGGATCTTTTCCGAACAATAATTGTTCAGGATTTTCAAGCATTTCTTTTACTCTTACCAAAAAGCTTACTGATTCCCTGCCGTCAATTACTCGGTGGTCGTAGCTTACAGCCAAATACATCATTGGCTTTATAACCATTTGCCCGTTTACAACAACGGGGCGCTCCTGTATCTTGTGCATGCCTAAAATGGCAGATTGCGGAATATTTATAATTGGCGTACTCATTAAAGAACCAAATATACCACCATTAGTTATAGTAAAGGTCCCACCAGTCATTTCTTCAATAGTGAGTTTATTTTCTTTTGCTTTTGTTGCCAGTTCCACAACCTTCTTTTCGATTTCCGCCATGCTGAGGCTTTCCGCATTTCTAATTACAGGTACAACCAGCCCTTTAGGTGCAGATACAGCAATTGAAATATCACAGAAGTTATGATAAACAATATTTTCTCCGTCAATCATTGCATTAACTGCAGGCCATTCCTGCAAAGCAAAACACGTTGCCTTAGTAAAAAAACTCATGAAGCCTAATCCAACTCCATGTTTCGTTTTAAAAATCTCTTTGTACCTGGTGCGCAAATCCATTATGGCACTCATGTCTACCTCGTTAAAAGTAGTAAGCATGGCAGTTGTATTCTTTGCTTCTACCAACCTGCGGCTAATGGTTTTACGAAGATTACTCATCTTCTCCTGCTTATCTTCCCGGCTAAACAAATCTTTACCAATTGCTCTTCCCGGATTTGATAAAGCTTCTAATACATCACTTTTTAAAATCCTGCCATTAGAACCTGATGGCGTTACGGTTTTCACGTCAACTTTTTTATCAGCTAATATAGCAGCGGCTACAGGGGTAGTTTTAATTTCAGCAGAGGTTTGTATGTTTTCTTTTGGGGCATCCAGGGAAGTATTAATTGCTGGTTCAGCTTTGTCCGGCTCATCTTTTTTTCCTTCCGCCTTAACCTCAACTTTTTGCTCAATCTTAGGCTCGGCAATAGCTTCAGGCTTTTGTGCTGTATCATCTATTGTACAAGCTACATCACCAATCTTTATAGTGTCGCCTTCTTTTGCAACTGTTTTTAATGTACCTGCCTGTTGAGCATTTATCTCAAATGTGGCCTTTTCACTTTCAAGTTCGGCAATTACCTCATCTCTTTCTACCCAGTCTCCATCATTCTTTATCCATTTAATAAGGGTAACTTCTGTAATGCTTTCACCTACAGACGGAACTTTAATTTCTATTGCCATATTGTTTTTTTGCAGCTACAAACCTACATTAAAATGCCAAATGAGCAATATAAGTACGAGCCTTTCGGCATTAAAACAAAGTTCATGTAAGCGCAAATAAATATCTTGCTAAAACAAAAGAATCTTTTTTGAATTACTCATCTCATCTGTCTGTTTGTAAAAACTTGGTATCAGGCTATAAGCCGGGATTGCCATTAAATCAATACTTAAAAAGCTACTTTAGCCAAAATAAAAAACATGGAAGTAAGGATAGAAAATTAATATCCGCCTTATGTTATATTTATTTTAGGCTCGGCTCAGCATTAAATAATATTACTATTGAAGAAAAGATATTAACGGCTTTCTTTTTATGCGAAAATAAAACCTCTGATTTTTTACAATATTACAAGCCTGAATGGAATGATGCAATAACAAAGCCGATTACTGAAAAACTTTCGGCTCTGAGTTATCTATTATCAATTAATGATGTGTTTCCATTTGAAGATGTATTGAGTTGTAATATTGATTTCGAAGAACTTAATCTTTCATTTCTTCAGCAGCCAAGGTTATTTTTAAGAATAAGGCCAGGCTTTAATAAGAACGTTTTAAAAAAACTAAGTGTATCTTCTTTGCAATATGAAGTCGTTTCTGAAAATTGTATAAGTTTACCTAATCCCTCAAGAGTTAACAACATTATAGATTTAGACAGGGAAGCGGTAGTACAAGATTACAATTCTCAAAGAGTTGGCGAACTTATGAAACCAGCAATTGAAGACCGGCAATCGGAAATTGACGTTTGGGATTGTTGTG
This sequence comes from uncultured Chitinophagaceae bacterium, assembly GCA_964235805.1. GTDB lineage: Bacteria > Bacteroidota > Bacteroidia > Chitinophagales > Chitinophagaceae > Ginsengibacter. The sequence continues at coordinate 2,992 of CAXSEB010000287.1, forward strand.
CAGCAAGTGGCGGCAAATCACTGCTAGCTTATGATATTAATCCTTTAATAAGATTAACCATTAGCGATAAGCGTGAATCTATTCTGCAA
>CAXSEB010000288.1:0-3058 GCA_964235805.1 uncultured Chitinophagaceae bacterium
ATTCTTCTTCAAGAATGTTGTGGTTCTCTTTTTTTCTTAAACCGAAGTTATACCTGATATTAACACCAACACGCCTGGTATCTGCCTTACGAAAACCACTGGCATTTACGCTGCCCTGGTTAAGCACAAATTTATTTTGGTTGGTAAGAAAGATATCGTTTAAACTGGCGCTTATCACGAGTTTACGGTTCATCAATTGCTGGTTGACGGAGAAATTGAGAGAGCCAAACGAGCTTAGTTCATAAAACTGTAACTGGCCGTGAAATCGTGCAAAGCCATTCAGCGCAAGTTGTGTAGAAGGCGTTGTTTTGATTGTTTGATAAGTGAATATTGACCAGCTTTCTTTTTTAAACAGGAGAGGCTTGCCTTCATAGATGCCTTCATAATGATTGTGGTTATATTGTATCCCGGCCACAATAAAATATCTTTTGCCTGGAGGCAAAGCGCCTAATGCTCTAAAATATAATTCCCTGTTGCTTCCAAGATTATCATAAGTTCTATAGGCAATGCTGCGGCTGCTGTCAGCCTGGTAAATAACATTAGTAAAAATATCTTTGGTATTATTAACTCCTAACGCCACTACAGGTCTTTCATCAACGGAAACATTTGCTTCATAATTTTGTGTAAACTGCGGCCGTAAGCGTGGATTACCTGTTTCAAAAAGATACTGGTCTACATAACGCTGCGATGGATTAAGCAATTGATAACCCGGCCTGTTTATAGTACGCCTGTAAACAAGATAAGCCTTAAGGTCGTAAGTGAATATCTTAAACAAACTCCTGCTGATGTACACATAAGGAAACGGGTCTGTACGGTGTATTCTGAAAGATGTATCACCGGGAACAAACTGGTTGCCTTTCATATTTGTATTTTCCAGGCGGGTGCCTGCCTTTATGGTTATGCCATGCAAAGTTTTAGATGCCTGTAAATAAGCAGCATTTATATTCTCATCATAGTTGTATGCACTTGTGCGGCCGGCATTTTTTATCATTCCGTTGGTGGTTTGTATAAAATAATCAGTATGGTTTCTAAAGTGTACAAGGGAACTCTTTAACCCGGTTTCCACAGTGATCTTTGCTGGTAATTTTACCAGCAAATTGGTTTGCAGACTTGTGAAGTTTAGATCCGCCCTTATTTTACCGCTTCCACTGGCAGTATTAATTACAGGCGTATAAAAAGTGTTGGTAAAAAATTGGTTTGAAACATCGGGAGCATAATTATAAGAGATATCAGTGTTCCATTCTGAGCCCATGCTATCTATTTTGTATTTGGCTGAAACGCCTTGTGTAAGATTGAAATCATTACCCTTATTTATTACGTCAGAAGAAATATCAGTTACCAATTTATTACTGCTGATTTGTTTTATGCTGGAGAAATTATTAGTGGCATTCTTAAAATCACTATAATTTATTTTTCCATCATAGCTCAAATCCCATTTTTTATTTACAAGTGAGTTTATGCCGAAGCCTGTATAATAATTGTTGGTTGGATATAAGGAGAATGCATCCTGGCTTAATAACGAATCGGCCGTAAATAAGCGGTCAGTTTTTGTTTCCTCATAATTGGTTCGCCTGGCATATTGAATATTTAGATAGGTTGATACCAAACCATTGCTGTTACTAAGATTAATGCCCAAAAAACGATTGCCATAGTTACCCTGGTTGCCTCCAAGTGTAACGCTTCCCGTAAGCCCTATCTTAACTCCTTTCTTCAAAACTACATTAACTATTCCGCCACTTGTGGATGCATCATATCGTGCAGAAGGAGTACGTAATATCTCTATATTGGCAATAGAGTTTGGCGGAAGATTTTTCAACATTGCAGCAATATCAGATGCACTCATTTTTTGCTCACGTCCGTTAATGTATATGCTTGCGGGTGTTGTGCTGTTAATATAAATATTTCCATCCTGGTCTACAAACAAGCCGGGAATTTTTTCCAGTATCTCGTATGCATTTGTAGAGCTTGCAGCAAGGTTTTCAGGATCAACAATTGTTTTATCATCTTCCTGCCGCATAACAGGTTTAGCAGCAGTTACAACAACCGCTTTTAATGATGTTGATGAGGCCTTTGCAATGAGCGTAAAAACCGGATGCTCACTTTGTATGTTAATTCCTTTTTTGAAGGGCAGATAATTTATAGAAGATACTGACACATTGTATTGGCCATAAGGAAGATCAACGCTGACAATCCCGGCTGTATCACTTATTTTATTAATGGCTTTATTGCTGTCGCTAACGCTTACAATGTTTAAGGAAGCAAACAACACCGGCTCTCTTTTAATATTTATTAACTTAATGGAAACGCTGGCCTGTTGTGCATGGACATTTGTAGAGCATAAAACGCAAAAGAAAGTATTCAAAGTAAAAGCAACAAATCCAGTGAGTTTAAGCCATTTAAAAATGTTCTTCATCTGTTAGTTGTAAAAGTTTGGCAAAGGTAGATTGAATGTTAGTGAAACTTATTTCTAATCATCAATTAAACCTGCTGATGTACCAATTATCTATTATAGTCGTTTTAGCAGTTCCATCTAGCGAATGTTTTATTATACCGATCTGGTGATGTTGTGTTAACAAATTATTATCAGATTCGATTTACCTTTTAAATATGCGATTCTAATTTAACTTTGAAAAAACACGTTATGAATGAACAAAGGAGGCATGAGCCCGGAGAGGAAAATAATGATCAAAAAAGATTTGTTGACAAAGTAACAGATGAAAAAATTCATCGCCACCTTCACGACATTAACGACACAATCTCTGAAGATGATATCAGGAACATCGTTACCGACATAAGCAGCCCTGCAAGCGTTAATGATGAAGATGCCACTACAGCAAACAGAGATGAGGGCAACGCCGAAGGCGACAATCAAAATGACCAGTTGCCAACATCATGGAACGTTATAGATTAGGAGTACATTAAACGTTCATTCTAAAATTGTAAACGTTTTAAATTTTTCCAAATCTTCCACTGGCGTAACAATAATCTTTTACTACCGCATTTCGAGGCCCTTGTTTGCACCACGTTGTGAAGTTTTGTAATGATACATCACTACCGG
>CAXSEB010000289.1:0-3048 GCA_964235805.1 uncultured Chitinophagaceae bacterium
ATAATACTGAATAGTGGCAGGAATTAGCTCAGGCTCTAAAATATAACCAACAATCCCCGTGGCTATTACATTTGATGGCATTGATTTAAACTCTGATGTTTCCGGCTCACGGGCTAAAATTAGTCCGCCCTGTTCGTGTATAGCTTTTGATCCCTCTGTACCATCTGAGCCCATGCCTGATAATATTACTCCGATTGCCTGGTCTTTTTTTTCCTGGGCCAGTGAATTAAAAAATGTGTTTATAGTTAAGTGAGGGCTTGCAAATGCTTCTTTGTCGGTAAGGTGCAACCTGCCGTTTTTAATGGTCATAAACTTTTTGCTGGGGATAGTATATACATTATTAGTTTCCACCAGCATGTTTTGTTCGGCTTCTTTAACCTTTAGCTTACTGTGTTTGGCAATTATTTCTACCATCCTGCTCCTGTAATCCGGTGACAGGTGTTGTACAATTACGTAAGATGCACTATCTAAAGGGGTACGATCAAAAAAATGTTGCAGCTCTTCTATGCCGCCTGCAGATGAGCCTATAGCAATTATGTAAGAGGTTGAATCGGTTGACATAAGACACAGGTTATTAATTTACAGAGCAACTGAAATAACGAAATAATCAAATGAAAAAGTGGGCACAACACAGCACTTTTAAATTATAAGCGGCCGTTATGCGTTTTGCTTGTCAATTCTTCCTGAGGTTAGCTTGAGGTTATATATCGAACTCTTTAATTGTTTTAAACTATGCTGAAGATTATTGATATTATTTGCAAGCCCCGGATCTTTTATGGGCAAACGTTTTGCAGAAAGAGACAGCAAAAATTTTAAACCTTTTGTGGTAATATACCAGCTTGCAGACTTAAGCTTTGTGTTACTTGTGTCAACCTCTAATAAACCTCTTTTATATAAACCAAGAAAAGACTCATTAAAATCTTTGGGGCCGTATGGCTTTCCCGGAAAAGCTAATTCCATTTGATAGCATTTCTTTAACGTCTCAACCATTTTTGGAGAAACACCAACTTCTAATATTTGGGCTGCCGGGTATAATTCAAAAGGCTCGTTCATGGAACGTAAAATTGAAAATGTAATTTACTATTAAAATGCCGTTTAATGCTCTGTAGAAACATATTTGTTATGCTAATATTTAAGCTGGAAAAGTGCAGATCCTTACACCGGAAAAAACATTGAATTTAAAAAATAAGAACAGATTTTTTTAAGATTAAACAACTACACTTTAAAATTTATAAGGAAAATGTATGCCAATTAACAACACACAAACAGGCAATACCAGGTTTAGTAATACGAAATTTTATATAGAATGATAATTTACAATGTTTGTTATTCATCTATTTCTGGCATGAAATTTACGAGCTGGATAATAAAAAATATTATGGCACACGAAAAAGAAACAATCGGAATACTTAATGACCTAATTCAAATTAATAACGACCGGATAGTTGGTTACGAAAGAGCCATTAAAGAGCTTAAAGATGACGATAATGATCTTAAAATATTATTTGAGAACATGATTGATGACAGCCGCAAAGCAAGGTTAGCTCTTGGTGAAGAAGTGCAGGTATTAGGTGGAATGATGGATACCGGCACAACCAACAGCGGCAAAATCTACAGAGTATTTATGGATGTGAAAGCAGTATTTACAGGCCATGACCGCCAGGCGGTTCTTAAAAATTGCCATACAGGGGAAGATGCTGCGCAAACTGCGTATAAATCTGCCTTGGAAGATGAGCATTTGCCTGCATATTTAAGAGAATTGGTGCAGCAACAACAAATACAATTCAAAAGTTCGCATGATGAGATAAAGGCTTTAAGCCAGCAAGAAGTTCAATAATCCGTACTTGTATGCAACAGAAAGGATGTAATTCTTTTTACATCCTTTTTTTATTTTACAGCAGTTGCCTTTGTAACAATTGGAAGGCTGAAACAAAACGTAGAACCTTTGCCTTCTTCACTTTCAACCCAAATTTTGCCGTGTAATCTTTTTATAATTTCAGCAGATATAAATAACCCTAAACCAATGCCCGGAAATGTGTGTTCAGTGTTTTCGTTTATCCTGTAGAATTGTTCAAATACCCTGCTATGTTTATCCTTGCTTATTCCCAAACCGAAATCTTTAACGCACAAGGTTACATTAGCTTTAGTTGCTTTTGTAATTATAATCACCGTATCGGCAGCCGGCGAATACTTTACAGCATTAGTTAAAAAATTAGTTATCACTTGTCCAAGGCGTTCACGATCGCAGTTTAAAGTTGCTGGTTCTCCTAATTTCATTTCAATAATATGAGCTGGCGCAGTTCCCTGTATTTGTTCAGCTATTTCAATTACAAGATCATTGAAGTTAAACACAGCGTCTTTAAACTGCATTTTGCCCGACTGGATATTGGTTACATCCAAAAGGTCGTTTATAAGCACGGTAAGTTTATTAACCTGGCTGTTCATTTTATCTAACCAGGATACCGCAAGATCATTTCCATTCTTTTTAAATATTTCCTGCAGCACCTGTGTATAAGCCTTTATAACAGTAACCGGTGTTTTCAATTCATGACTGGCAATTCCTAGAAAATCATCCTTCATGCGCTCCAGCGCTTTTTGCTTTGTAATATCCGTATTCGTTCCAAACCAGCGGATAATTTGTCCGTCATTATTATGTATAGGAATTACCCTGGTAAGAAATGGCCGAAACACACCATCACCGCCTTTCAACGGAAATACCATCTCAAACGGTTTCCCGCTTTTAATGGAGAAATGCCATTCCTTAAGCACATCAGGCAACTTCTCCGGATCATGAACTGATTTCCATCCCCAGCCCGCCATGTCCTTAGGTGTTGTGCCGGTGTATTCGTACCACCTGTTGTTGTACCAAACTATCCACCCGGTTTCATCAGCTATCCAGGCAAGGTTGGGAATGTTGTTAGCCATTGTTGCAAACCTCTCGCCTAACTCTTCTGCTGTTTTCCTGGCCAAAACCTGTTTTGTTATATCGTAGCCATGCGCCGCTACACCATCAATATTTCCCGTTGTATTCCTGGTTGGCTGGTACAC
>CAXSEB010000290.1:0-3040 GCA_964235805.1 uncultured Chitinophagaceae bacterium
TCTTACATCTGACGATAAACCGTTTGCAGTGGAGATAAAGAAAAAGGCAAATGAACAATTAGACGAAGTTGTTATTAATGCTTATAAAGAAGCAAATAAGGTGAATAAAACGGAGATGAGTACATTCAAACTTAATCCCGAATTGATAAAAAGGACTCCATTACTTTTTGGTGAAGCAGACATAATTAAAGCGTTGATCTTACAACCTGGAGTAACAACTACCGGCGAAGGAGCAGGAGGTTATAATGTTCGTGGAGGCAACGCTGACCAGAACCTGGTGCTGATAGATGAAGCACCGTTGTTCAACACATCGCACCTGTTGGGTTTCTATACCTCTGTAAGCCCGGATGCTGTTCAGGATGTTACATTATATAAAGGTGGTATGCCATCAGAATATGGTGGACGCTTGTCATCTTTATTAAATATGAAAATAAAAAATGGCAATAGCGATCATATGCTTTATTCAGGTGGCATAAGCCCCATGAGTGCCCATCTTTTTGCCAACGGGCCTTTGGTAAAAAACAAGTTTACATTTATGAGCGGTGTTCGTGCTGCATATCCTGACTTAATTTTAAAACAACTGAAGGATAAGTTTGGTGAGAGCCGTGCTTTCTTTTATGATGCAATCCTGAAAGCTGAGTATGCTTTAAATACAAATAATAAAATATCAATAACAGGTTATCGCAGTTTTGATAAGTTCGGGTTTGATACGTTAACAACATACAATTGGGAAAGCAATCTTGCATCGTTAAATTATACTTCTGCATTTACTGATAAATTAACGTTTAAATTAAACGCTAACATCAGCCAGTTCATTTCAACTATAAAATCTTTTCAGGAAAATTATGAATTTAAACTTGCTTCTTCTATAACTCAGCAGCAATTGAAAGCAGTGTTTTCTTATAAAATAAATGATAAGAATAAAGTTGATTTAGGCTCTGTTATAAACCTATATAATATTTCGCCGGGCAATCAAAAACCATCATTAATAAGCAGCAGTATAATTCCCGTATCAGTCCAAGAAGAAAAAGGCAGGGAATTGTCTGCGTTTATAAGCGATGAAACTGAGCTTACTAAAAGAATTTCATTTCAAGCAGGCGTAAGGTTTACAAGTTATGATTGTCTCGGCCCAAAAAATGTTTACGCTTATGAGCCAGGCACGCCTCTTTCAAAAGAGACTATTACAGATACCGTTTCATTTTCAAAAAATAAGAGTATTCAAAATTACATTGGCGCAGAACCAAGGGCATCTCTAAAAATTGGCGTTAACGATGATCTTTCATTTAAATTAAGCTATAATCACGGGCAGCAGTTTCTCCACCTTATTTCAAACACTACTTCAATATCTCCGGTAGATTTCTGGAAGCTAAGCGACAGATTTTTAAACCGGCAGATAGGCGATCAGTATGCTGCCGGGGTGTATAAAAACTTTAATGGCAGGAAGTTTGAAACTTCCATAGAAGCTTATTATAAAACAACCAAAAACATAGTTCAATATAAAGATGGAGCATCTTTATTGCTGAACCCGTACATAGAAAGTGCATTACTTAATGGCAGGGGACGTGCCTACGGTATTGAATTTAGCTTGAATAAAAACACCGGTAAGTTCACCGGGCAGTTAAATTACACTTACTCAAAATCTGAGGTACAGGTTGTTACTGCCTTTGCCGCCGAAATGGTAAATAATGGCACGTATTATCCATCTGACATAGACAAGCCTCATAACCTGGCAATTATAACAAAATATAAATTAGGAAGAGGATGGAGTTTCAACAGCAATTTTATTTTTACGTCAGGCAGGGCTGCAACCTATCCAGATGGTAATTATTCCTACAACGGAACCCTGGTAAATAATTATTCAAAAAGAAATTTAGACAGACTTCCTTCTTATCATCGTTTAGATGCAGGCTTTTCTTATGTGTCAAAACGTTTTTCTGAACAAAGAAAATACAGTGTATGGAATATTTCTTTCTATAATCTGTACATGCACAAAAACGCTTATTCAATTTTTTTTAGACGAGACCAGGATGAAGCGTTTTATGCCAGGGATCACGACAGTTTGATAGCTTACCAATTGTCTGTTATCGGTGGCATAGTTCCTTCAGTTTCATGGAATTTTTATTTTTAAAATGAAATTTAAATTTATTATAGCAGTACTAACTGTTGCGACATTGCTTTATTCTTCCTGTATAAAGCAAGTTGATCTAAAAACAAGAATGGCAGAGCCTATATTAGTAGTTGAAGGTTCAATTTCAACAGATTCAATGCCATATACAGTAAGGCTTACCTATACCGGGGCTTACAAATACGCACTTGATATTCCTGATGAATTTTTAGAAAAAAATGCCAATGTATTTATCAAAGATGATCTTGGTGATGAAACAAAATTGACTTATACAGAAAAAGGCATTTACCAAACTACAGACCCGGCTTACCTTGGAAAGGTTGGCAGAAGCTACACCATAACCATTGAATTAAAAGATGGCAAGAGATATATTTCTGTGCCCGAAAAAATTAATGCTCCCGTTCCTGTTGAAAGTTATAAAGCAAAATTTATCTCAGACTTTAGTGGCGCCAGGCCAGCTTACTTACAAGTAAGTGTAAGTTCAAACGATCCGGTTACAGAACAGAACTATTACCGATGGACTTTCTATAGCTGGATATTAAGACAAACAAAAGGAGTACCATGCGGTTTCGGCTGCATACAATTTGAATATTGTTACCAAAAGATCACCGATAATGACGTACATATATTATCTGATGCCTCAATTAATGGAAACCCAATAAAAGATATGTCAATTGGCAAATCCTATATTTATACGTATGGCAATCATTTTATAAATATTGAACAACAATCTTTAACACGTGCGGCTTACCAGTTTTATGAAAACTATAATGCACAAATCTCCCGCACTGGTAATACGTTAGATCCCTTGCCAGCCGCCATTAAGGGAAATGTTTATAACGAAGCGGATCCTTCTGATTTTGCCCTCGGTTACTTTTCTGCAATATCACAAATATATAAGCGTGCTATATTAAT
>CAXSEB010000291.1:0-288 GCA_964235805.1 uncultured Chitinophagaceae bacterium
ATTTGCAGAGCATTTGTAAAATCACTTCCAACATATAAAGTCTTACTGCTTATATCTGCACTCACCAATCCAGACTTTCCAATCTGTGGCGCATCTGTAGAACCGGTGGTGACTATTAAAGTGCCATACCCGGTAGCGCCGTCAGTAAGCCTGAGCGTAGCAATATTATCTACTGAACCTATATTAGTAGCCTGCGTTTTTATCGAAATTGTAGTACCACCGGATCCTAAATTAAGGCCTGTACTTATTGCCCAATTGGAATTTGTTCTTTTATCGAGGGTTATACCA
>CAXSEB010000291.1:298-3027 GCA_964235805.1 uncultured Chitinophagaceae bacterium
TTATCAGCTACAGGCCCAATGGCTAAAGCATTTACTATAGCAGTATGAGAAACAGAAATAGAAGCTGCGGTTCCACCAGTCAATGATGGAGTGGAAAAATAAACATACAGGCTTCTGTCATTGATACCGGAGCCAAAAGGGAAACGGGAATCTGACGTAGTATTATCAATAGGTAAACCCACAGTTGGGAAATACCTTGATAAAGTACCGCTTGTGATGAACCCGCTGGTATAAGCTAGCTGTGTAGCAAGTGAAGTATTAGAAAGGGTTAATGTATTGCCAGTGCCAACACCCAGATTACCAGCTGACATATTAAGTGTCTTTGGTATCGTCCTGCTAAAAGAAGAAGGAAAACTAACACCAGTAAGATTATTAATGATAAGATTAGACGGGCCGTTTGTAATGGGAAATTCGATTGCAGAGGCTGTTTGAGGGATATTACCATTATATATCAGGCTATAATTATTATTACCAACTCCTGAACCGGAATAAATAATCGTACCACCACCTGTAAATTTTCCTGAATTGGTACAAGTAGCCGAGGCTGGCGAATTTCTGTTAGTAACTCTTAATGCTCCAAGGGTTAAAGAAACGCCCACTGCATCCGAATTTGAATTAGCAATATTACTACGACCACCTGCACCAGCTCCTGGAGGATTCCATGTACCACTAAATGATACAATTTGTGTAGTAGTACCTGAAAACTGCACAGTCATTTGTGATGCAGTGTTTGTGCTGGAAGAATTCCAGATAGACCCTGCAGCTGTAGTAACATTGCCTTTTACATTCAATGTGGCTGTTCCAATCGCCGCACCACTCCCGGTAAAATCGAGCGTGCCACCTGTCTGAGAAAATGTATTAGTAACTGTCAGGGTGGTTATACCTGTTGAAGACTGCAACACAAATGTGCCACCTGTATGAGTGTAGGCGCCTGCACTTACAGTAGAAACACCATTTCCGGATAACCTTAAAGCATTGGTACCAGCACCTGTGCTGGCAATGGTAAGGGTGCCTGAAATATGAAAAGGATCTCCTAAAAGGTTTATATCAACATTTCCGGCTTGAGACGGGCAATTCCATGTGAAATTTGAAAAAAATACAGTGGTAAAACCTGTTGGCGCAATCGTACCACCATTCATACCAGTAATGATACAGGTAGAACCTCCGCTCCAATAAGATACCGGTATTGCTGAAGCAGATGCACCAGTTGCAGCATGATAATAATTGGAGCCATTAGCCCAATTTATTGAAGAAAGATTATTAGAAACAAAAGTACCTGAGGAATATGTTATTGAACCGCCGGAATTGATTACCGTTCCACCTGTGCCTATAACATCAAAATCTAATGTACCACCTGCTAAGGTAAGGGCACTATTTATGCTGATCTTTCCTCCTGAACTAGGAGCTATGCCAAAAGTACCGGAACTAATTGTGAAGGCTGCTGAATTGTTGAGCTTGATAGTAAGTAAGTCTCCGGCAAGGACGGAACCAGGTGTAGTAAAAATTAACGGAATGGCCGCCCCCAAAGATAAAATATTAGTAGTAACATTCGTGTTGAAGGTAACAGTATTGGTACCTGTTAGTATTATGATAGCACCAATTGACTGATTGGGCACATTGGCAACTGCTGTAGCAGAAGTTGCATTAAATGCCAAAATATCTGTAGAATTGGGAGCTGTTCTTACAGGTGACCAATTGGCTGCGTCCTGATAATCACCTACAGTTCCACCTGTCCATATATAGGTAGTTTGTGCAATGGAAAATTTTGATAAAGCTAATAAGGCTGTTACAAAAAAGTAAATCCTGGGCATAATTGTTTTCTTTATTTTTAGTACGGATGTTATTGCAAGGAAAATAAATCTAAAATAGGGAATGGGTAGAAATTTCTTTGGGATAGTAGATCGTATACAGGCTTGGTTTAGGGTTAACGGATAATGAGCAAGAAATAAATTGGGGTAATTTTACTTATTGCTTTTACCCATCTTTCAATATTTGTACCAGAATTATTTATACTTGTTTATAGGGATTAAAACTTATAACGTCCATTTTTTAGAATTATTTTGTTTTGTCTTATATTTTGGAACAATAAATAACCTATTGCTAAAATTATTCGTATAAAATTTAAACCATTTAAACGAAGTGAGATAAATCAAAAGAAATTCTTATAGAGAGAACCATTTCCTTAATAAAATAATTAAAAATCTTGGAAAATATAATAAAGGATACAAACACCAAATGCACCCAGTTAAAGGGTGCATTTGTTATTATAATGAATACTTTAAATTGATGTTATAATAGCTCTTTTACGTAATTGTTTTACTATAATAAAAGCAACAAATACAATACCTACAGCTAAAAAAAGCAGGTTCATGTTATCATCAAAAGGAACGTCAGGATTCACACCAGCCGGAGGATCAGGCGGAGGGTCTATCTGGCAAATACTCATTAAAGGTGTAGCCAATAGAGCCACCATTACTACTCACTTGAGTAATTTTTGTTTTTAGCACGGAAGTAATTGCTTTTAGTTTCATTGTTTTTATTTGATAAAAATTAATAAGAATGTTTATTGGATAACTTTAAATATTTTTTTACTCTTTAAATATAGGCGAATATAGATATTAATACGTTATAAAGCAACTTTTTTAAAATATTTTATTAACAATTTACTTAATCACAAATTAAAAAAGCCAAATCTACTTTATGAACGTGGATCCAACTAAAAAATTGCA
>CAXSEB010000292.1:0-3000 GCA_964235805.1 uncultured Chitinophagaceae bacterium
AAAATTATCGTACTGTGTTTTTGCAGAACCATCGGCGAGGTATAAGGCTTTTGCAATGTTTTCATTGATTACTTTTTCATCCGGGTCAAGCGTAAAAAAATAAGTATGAAACATACTAATGTGACTTTTACCTTCTACCACCACATTGTCTTTTCTATTTACAGCATAAGCTTCGAGTGCCTTATCGCCTGCCAGGATATAAACCTTATCCTGTACCCGTGCTGATAATTCATAGCTTTTATACATTACAAAACCCGAGAGAATAAAACAACCCGCTACCAGTATAAAAGAAAATGTTTTGATGTGCCTGAAAGCTGAATCTATATTTTTTGTTTGTTTAAACATCGTTCAAGATTTACCTGAAATTTTATTGTGCATATAACCATTTGATTTATTATCACCTTCATTAAAATAGCCTTCGCTTACACTATTGGAAGCCATGCTGCCGGAAACATTCTCTCTTGCATTGCCAAATGCATCAGCAACCATCCCGGCGCCTGAAGAAGCGCTATTTATAACGCTTCGGGAACTATTTGCAGTAAGGGTGGTAACCTTATACAACAATGTGTTACCACCGCCGGCATGTACAATGTAATTTGCCACGCTCGGCACGGTGAAATAGCCAACGATACCAATAATCATGAAGATCAAATAAGCTGTATCGGTTGGAGAAAAGAAGGTGTCGCCATAATCTTTGACTTGCGCTATATCTACCTTCAACATATTTTCCTGGATCTTGCCAATGATGGCACCGAAAATGTTGGAGACAGGCAACCAAAGAAATATGTTAATATAACGGGCAAGCCAAACAGTTAACGTGTGCTGAAAACCATCAAAGACCGCAATGCCAAAAACAAGCGGCCCGAGAATAGCGAGTACAATTAAGTAAAAGGTGCGTATAGTATTGATGCATAAAGCTGCTGCTTCAAACAACACTCTTAAAATCTCGCTCATCCATTGTTTAATAGAATTGCGAAAATTATAAGAAGCTTTTGCAAATGCAAATTTTAGATCATTTCCAATTCCGGCAAATACACCTTCCGCAGAAGGATCATCATTCGGATGAGTATATTTATACCATTTATCCCTGTCTCCGCTGCCGGTTTCGCCAACATACATTTGCCATACATCTGTTTGCTTAATGGCTTCTTCTTTCTTTTGTAATAGCACTACAATCGCCTGGTTTGAATCAGTAACCATTGCGGCCGTGCCGGTGACTGTCGGATTCATGACCCCATTGATCATTGCAATGATTGATGGAAATATAGTAACGGCAAAACCGAGAACAAATGGGCGGAACAGCGGGTAAAAATCAATCGACTCTGCGTTAGCTATGTGCCTCCATACACGGCTTGCGATATACCAAGTGGCTGCGAAACCTGCAATCCCTCGTCCAACACCAATCAGCTTACTGCACAAAGGCAGCATATCAGTATAGAGCTGGTCTAACACTTTGTGCAGACCTTTTATTTCATCTGCAAAGCCGGCGCTCTGGGCAAATAATAACTTCGGCATTGTAATGCCCGTTAGTAGGATAGCAATTACTCTTACACACTTTTTCATAATCACTATTTAATTGCATTTAAGACTATAGTCCGTTTAACTGCTTTGATACTTTTGTATCAATCATTTCCCTGCCTCTTTGTATCGCGAGCAGACTGTTTTCCTGGTTAAATTTTCTTAAGAAAACCAGCTTTTCACTTACGTCGTTGAATATCCGGTCAATTGCATTTATGCGCTCATCATCACTCATCCTTAATTTACCTGCCGTAATAACAACAGCCAGTTCATCTAAATTTTTCATGCTCTTTTTAAACAGGTCTCCATAAATGTTATCCAGGTATTGTATCTCTGTAGCACTGAAAAGATTTGATGTCTTAAATCTTTTAAAAGCTGATTTATATTCTCTTACCAACTGAAGCTGGTAATTAATGATATCTGCAACTCTTTTATACTTTCTTACCGCAGGGCTAACCTGTAGCAAGCCGTTTAAAAAAACCTCATGAAGATTGAAGTTTCCTTCTGAAATATTTTTTATGGTGTTGTATCCATCACTTACAATCTGGCACCCTTTATACATATCATTGAGTATACTTTTTAACTGGGCAAGCTTTTCTACGTTAAGAAGTAGTTGCTGTGCTTCTTCAGATTGTGCTATAGCTTGGTTGCCCATAAACATGATAACGATCCCTGCTATCAGAATACACTTTCTCATTTTATGCCGTTTAATTTTTTTGAAAGATTAATATCCTTTTCTTCCTTACTTCTTTGTACCGATAGTGCACTTGCGCTATTGCAGAAGGATGTAGTAAACATCTTTTTATCCTGCATATCCTCATAGATTTTATCTACTGCTCGAATGCGCTCATCGTCTTTCAATTCAAGATTTCGATTGGTAAGAAGATCAGAGAGGTCATCTATGTTTTTAGCGCAATCGGTTAGTAAATCTTTAAAGACTTTCTTAAAATAATTCACCTCTGTAATAGTAAACTGGTGATTCTTGTTTAAAGCGCTGCTGGCTCTATATATCTGTTTTGCGATACTTATCTGCATGGCAATAACATCCGCAACTTTCGTGTAATGCTTTATTTTTGGATTTACTGATATTAACGATGTGAAGTAATTATTATGGAGATTGAAATCTCCATGCTTTATACGTTGTATTGTATTAAGCCCATTTTTTGCAATTGAATATCCTTTTGAAATAAAGTCGGAATAGACCTGCAGCGCAGCAATTTGCTGCAGCAAATATTTGTTCTGGGTTTGCTTTTGGCGAAACCATTCGCTCCAGGTTTGTGCTGATAAATTACCTGTAATGAATACAGCAATAGATACTATTAATAATCTTTTCATACTTCACATTTTCGTAGCCACTAAAAATTATTACTTCAAACCGTAGAGCTGCTTTACTGCATCAATATCATTTTTTTCTTTTACCCTTTGTAAGCTGACTTTTATATTCTGCTGATTGAACTGGCGCAGATCTGTAATATTCTCATC
>CAXSEB010000293.1:0-2986 GCA_964235805.1 uncultured Chitinophagaceae bacterium
CAGTTACTTAACTGTTCATCTACAAACTTTTCAATTGCCCGGCCAGCTTGCGTCGGTTCGTACTCATCTAAACTCTGCTGTACGGCTCTGATTAGAGTATTTAATTCGGATAGTATCCACCGGTCCATTTCGGGCCTTTGTTCACCTGGAACCGCTTCTTCCTTAAAAACGAAACCATCTACATTAGCATATAAAGCAAAGAACTGGTAAGTATTGTAAAGCGTTCCAAAAAACTTGCGTTGGACTTCCTTAATTCCTTCAACATCAAATTTCAGACTATCCCAAGGTGAGGCATTTGTTATAAGATACCAGCGGGTTGCATCTGGCCCGTACAGGTTTAAAGTTTCAAACGGATCAACAACATTACCAATGCGCTTACTCATTTTGTTGCCATTCTTATCTAAAACCAACCCATTGCTTATCACCGTTTTATAAGCTACGCTATCAAAAAGCAAAACGCCAAGCGCATGAAGCGTATAAAACCATCCCCGCGTTTGGTCCACACCTTCAGCGATAAAATCTGCTGGAAAATTTTGAGCAAATACTTCTTTATTCTCAAAAGGAAAATGCCATTGTGCATAAGGCATAGCGCCACTATCAAACCAAACGTCAACAAGGTCAGGCACACGTTTCATAGGTTTACCACCGTTGCTTACTAAAATTATTTCGTCAACATAAGGTTTATGCAAATCCAGCTGATTATCGTGCAAATATTTTTTATTTACATCTCCTTTTAAAATTTCACTGCCCTTTTTTATTTCAGCATTTAACTCCTGTATAGAACCTATGCACTTTTCTTCATCTCCATTTTCGGTTTTCCAAATTGGTAAAGGCGTTCCCCAAAAACGGCTTCTGCTTAAATTCCAATCTACCATATTCTCCAGCCAGTTACCAAATCGTCCTGTGCCTGTAGAGGCAGGCTTCCAGTTGATAGTTTTATTTAACTCTATCATCCGCTCTTTTACAGCGGTTGTTTTAATAAACCACGCATCTAACGGGTAGTATATAATTGGCTTATCCGTTCTCCAGCAGTGAGGATAATTGTGCTCGTACTTTTCTATTTTAAATGCCCGGTTTTCCTTTTTAAGCTTTACACATATGTCAACGTTTACATCTTTATAGCTAGCCTCGTTTGTATAATCTTTTACATAGCGACCTGAGAATTCGCCAACGCCTTCAACAAATTTTCCCTGCTTATCAACAAGTGTTAAAATACCAAGGTTATTTTTTTTGCCAGCTTTAAAGTCGTCTGCACCAAAGGCCGGCGATGTATGAACGATACCTGTTCCATCATCGGTGGTAACAAAGTCTCCGGTTATTACTTTAAAGGGCTGTGCATTTGGAGTTATTTCAAAAATTTTTTCCAAAGTATTCGCCCCAAAAGGCAAAAGTTGTTTATATGTGCTGTTCTCAATTTCGTTGCCTTTAAATTCTTCGAGAATCTTCCATGGAAGAACCTTATCTTCTTCTTTATAATCTTCGAACGACAGGTTTTCTCCTTCCGCCTTAAAATATTTATGAAATAAGGCTTTTGCAAGAATCACATTTACAGGAAGCTGATTATATGGGTTGAAAGTTTTAACTAAAACATACTCTATCTTAGGGCCAACTGTTAAACCAAGGTTTGAAGGAAGTGTCCAGGGTGTGGTTGTCCAGGCAAGAAAAAAAACTTCGCTGCTTTGTGCGGCATCAAATAAAAACTTCGTTATATCACTTTCCACTGCTTTAAACATGGCGACGCAACTTGTATCTTTTACATCTTTATAGGTACCCGGCTGATTTAATTCATGAGAACTAAGGCCTGTACCTGCTGCGGGTGAATAAGGCTGGATACTTACATCTTCATACAACAGGTTTTTGTCATACAATTCCTTCAGGCACCACCACAAAGTTTCAATATAATTATTTTCAAAGGTTATGTATGGATGTTGCAAATCAACCCAATAGCCCATTTGAGTAGTTATCTCATTCCATTTGTTTTGGTATTTGAGCACTTCTTTACGGCAGGTGGCATTGTACTCTTCAATAGATATCTTTTTCCCGATGTCTTCTTTTGTAATGCCTAATAATTTTTCCACACCTAATTCCACAGGCAAGCCGTGGGTATCCCAGCCGCCTTTGCGCTTTACCTTGAAGCCTTGCATAGTTTTATAGCGGCAAATAAGATCTTTTAACGTTCGGGAAATAACATGGTGAATTCCCGGCATGCCATTGGCGCTTGGCGGACCTTCATAAAACACAAATGTCTGGTTACCATTTCTTAGCTCGATACTTTTTTCAAAAGCACTATTTCCCTGCCATCTGCTTAATATTTCGTTTCCAATAGCCGGTAAATCTAACTTTTGAAACTCTTTATACCTCACTTTCATAAATCATTAATACTATTAAAAAAAGTATGCAAAGTTAAGGTTTAAAATACTACTAAGTATTTGAATAGTAAGTAACTTGACCATGATAAAAGGAGTAATAGTTGTGGATTTACCTGCTTGGCATAGTATTGGTTTTACAGTTAGTGCTAAAAACGAGACGCAGATCTAATAATACATTTAGCACCTGTGGCCGTTGCTTCCTTATAAAACACTGAATGGTTCTATTTGCGCTTACTGCAACAATAACTTGGAAGTGTGATTTAGAAATATCTTCAGTACTCTTTAATTTACGAACGGAGACGATTTAACATTGTCTCCGTTGTTTTTTGCCATTAATCAGTGTTCGTATCACGCGATGTTCCAAGTAGAGTAACTCTTTGCCCTAACATCACTGATAATAATTATCTTCCTCTTATATTGATGAAAAAAGTATTTACAAACCTGACTTTTTGGGTACTTCTTGCTATTGCTACAGGAGTGGCGTTAGGTTATTTTATGCCTTCTGCTGCAGTAAAAATGCAGCCCTTAAGCAAATGGTTTATTGAGGTAGTAAAACTTTTTATTAACCCGATCATTTTCATCACCATAACACTTGGCATAAGTGGAATGAGCAGTTT
>CAXSEB010000294.1:0-2479 GCA_964235805.1 uncultured Chitinophagaceae bacterium
TTCCGCCTTCAGCGAGATTACCATAAAGTATTTGCAAATGACCAGTTGCTTTTACAGGAGTTTCAATTGGAAGAATTACTTTCTGAGTTTCAAAATTTAAATCAGGAACATCCTGTAAATTTTCAGCAATTGTTTTTCCGGTTACAGTAAGGCAATCACCATGCAGCAAAGTCTTTTGTAATAAATACTTCATCACGGCAGGAACGCCGCCAATGTTGTGAAGATCTTCCATCAAATATTTTCCACTTGGTTTCAAATCAGCGAGCACCGGAATTTTATCACTTATAATTTGAAAATCATCCTGCGTTAATTTAACATCAATACTTTTGGCCATCGCTATTAAATGCAGCACTGCATTAGTGCTTCCACCCAAAACCATAATAAGAGTTATAGCATTTTCAAAAGCCTTTCTTGTCATTATATCAGAGGGCTTAATATCTTTTTCTATCAAGAGACGAATGGCTTTTCCGGCTGCGTGACATTCATTTTTCTTCTCTTCACTTAATGCAGGATTGGAAGAAGAATAGGGCAGGCTCATGCCCAGCGCTTCTATGGCACTCGACATTGTATTAGCAGTGTACATGCCTCCACAGGCACCAGCTCCGGGGCAGGAATGCTGAACAATACCTTTAAAATCTTCTTCACTTAAATTGCCTGCTATCTTTTGTCCAAGCGCCTCAAACGCAGATACAATATTTAAGTCTTGCCCCTTATAACGACCGGGTGCAATTGTGCCACCATAAACCATTATCGAAGGACGATTTAGTCTGCCCATTGCCATAACTGACCCTGGCATATTTTTATCACAGCCGGGCACCGCAATTAGTGCATCATAATATTGTGCGCCACAAACGGCTTCAATGGAATCTGCAATTATATCGCGGCTTACTAAAGAGTACCGCATGCCATCAGTGCCGTTGCTCATCCCATCACTAACTCCAATGGTGTTAAAGATTAATCCAACAAGATCATTGTCCCATACGCCTTGCTTAATAACTTTTGCAAGATCATTTAAATGCATGTTACAGGTATTGCCATCATAACCCATGCTTACAATACCAACCTGTGGTTTTTTAAGATCATCATCGGTTAAGCCAATGCCATAGAACATAGCCTGGGCTGCAGGTTGGGTTACATCCTGCGTAATTGTTTTGCTGTATTTGTTTAACTCGGTCATGCTACTGCAAATGCGCTTTTATATTCTTTTTCTACAACTTTATTTTTATAAGCATACTGAATTACCTTACATAAAGTGTCATCCCACAGCTTAGGAAACTTTGTATCATCTATAGATTCCAGGCCAATAACTTCTGCTGCTGTACCACAGAAAAAAGCTGCGTCGGCTTTTTTAAATTCTTCTATTCTAAAGCTTTTTTCTTCTACAGGAATTTCAAGCTTATTACAAATTTCAAAAACTGTTTCTCTTGTTATGCCTGGTAAAATATTCCCTGTTGGCGGGGTGAAAAGTTTGCCATCTTTCTCCAGGAAAACATTTGCGCCAGGTGCTTCGGCAACATTATCATTTACATCCAGCAAGAGCGCTTCATCAAATCCATTATCTTTTGCTTCATGACTTGCCAAAAGAGAATTTACATAATGTCCGGATGCCTTCGCTTCTATCTTAAACCCTTTTGGATTGGGTCTTTGAAAAGATGAAGTCATTACTCTTAATAACTTTTCACCAAGAAACGGCTGCATTTTCCACACAGCGATCATGATGTACGATTCTTTGTTCTTTGCAAAACTCATATTCGCAGGTGCATACACAAGCGGGCGAATGTATGCATCCTGCAAATAATTGTTAGCCAGCAATTCGTACGTGACCGTTATTAGGTCTTTAAAAGGAAATGGAATATTGACTGCATGTGCAGAGTTTTTCAATCGTTCATAATGTTGTTCCGCTTTAAATATTTTGGTGTTACCGTCAATAGTTTTGTATGATCTTATGCCTTCGAAAACAGAATAGCCATAATGTAAAGACTGACTGTACAAATCAATTTTAGCTTCTGATGCTTTTACAAATTCTCCGTTTAAATAGAGTATCGTATCGTTAGTGTAATACATAATGTTTTTGACCTCAACCCAACCCTCTCTGGCGAGAGGGAAATGGAATGGCGTTTATATAATGGTTGATTTTCTTAATTCAACATTGCCTTTGTTTATTGATCCGGGAATTCTTCCGCCGACAAAATCGCAAATGAGATCGCCAACGGTAGAAGTAAAATAAAAATTAATAGGATCAATGTCTTTTGTGACCATCGCATGTATTAGAGTCCACTCTACTGCCTGCCTTACCAGGCTTGCTTCTTCGGTAAGATTAAAATAATCGAGCATCATTGCCGCTGATAAAATTGAGCCCAATGGATTGGCAATATCTTTTCCGGCAGCCTGCGGATACGAGCCGTGAATAGGTTCAAACAAAGCAATGGATTTACCAACAGATGCAGATGGCAGCAACCCTAAAGAACCCGTGATAACA
>CAXSEB010000294.1:2489-2981 GCA_964235805.1 uncultured Chitinophagaceae bacterium
TTTTGGATCGAGAATAATTTGCATCGCGGCATTATCAACGAACATATAATTAACCACTACATCGCTGTATTGCGGCGCAAGATCTTTAACTACTTTTCTCCAAAGTCTTGACGTTTCTAAAACATTTGCCTTATCAACGAGCGTTAATTTTTTTCTTCTTTTTTGGGCAGATTGAAAAGCAAGATGTGCAATGCGTTCTATCTCTTCTTTTGTATAAGTACAATCTTCGGAAGCCCAGGTTTGATCTTCGTTAACCTGCTTATTGCCGAAATAAATTCCACCGGTCAGCTCACGAAAAATAACAAAATCAACATTATCAAGCAGCTTACTTTTTAATGGAGATAAATGTTGCAAAGCATGATAAGTGGTAACTGGCCTGATGTTCGCAAACAGTTGTAATGTTTTTCTGAGTTTGAGTAAACCTTGTTCAGGCCTTACCTTCGCTGTTGGATCATTATCATATTTTGGATGACCAATGGCTCCAAATAAAAT
>CAXSEB010000295.1:0-255 GCA_964235805.1 uncultured Chitinophagaceae bacterium
AAGTTTTCTCCTCCCACATATATATCAAAAAGTTTTTTACCGCCAATTGATTTTGTTACCTGCGCATTCATTGTAACAAAAGAGGGAGAGTAAGATGAGCGCCGGTATTCCAAAGGATTTGCTGCTGTAGATGGTAATCTTTTTCTTCCGCTATAGCTTACCGTATAATCGAATTTCCAGCCCTTTGTTTCGTAAGCAAGATTAGCAAACGACCTGTTTTGTGCCGTTAATGGCTTTTGCAGTAACTGGTTGCTG
>CAXSEB010000295.1:313-2975 GCA_964235805.1 uncultured Chitinophagaceae bacterium
TAATTTCCCTTGCATCTTCCACATCTGCAACAACCTGGTTGCTAAAATTGTTTCTGAAAAAATCTAATCCGAGACTTGCTGCCCTGTTGAACACTTTAAATTTTTGATCTATAGATATACCTTTGTTCCATGCAACTTCAGGGCTTAAGCCATAAGCGCCGGTTGCTGATGAAGCGATAATATTAACCTGCCTTGAGCTGGCGAATACACCATTATTTTCCGCAAATATATTAGACGTTCTCTGGCCTCTGCCGATGCTTCCCCTGATGGTGGTTCCTTCAAAAGGTTCATACCGAAAATTAAATCTTGGGGTTGCAAACCATCCATATAAATTATTATTATCTGCTCTTATACCGGCAACCAAATCAAACTTATGTGAGGGCGAATAAGTGTATTCAAAAAAAGCGCCTGGCACAATTTCAGTCCGCTTGTAATTGGCCTGTTTAAAATCTTCGTTGTATTTATCGTATAAAAAACTTAATCCGGTCCTGAATTTATGGGCACTTGTGTGTATGATAGATTGATAAATAAGGTTTGAATAGAAGTTGTTTTGCTGAGCATCGTAATTCGTCATGCCATAATAAGAATTTAATTTATGGTTGAACGCTGAAAGTTGTAAGCCAATGCTTTTATACTTTTTTTGCGGAAACACGTAACCGATTTTTGCAAAAGCTTCATGCCTTGTGGTATTTATTTCAAGGCCGTAATTGTTAGTGGTGAATTTATCTTTTGATGCATTATAATTAAGCTGCCCGCCCGTTTTATTATCCCGTAAAAACTTAACTCCAAACTCCGACATTAATCCTTTGTTATTATTAAACATCCAGCGGTTAACTGCACTAACTAAATTGCCTGTAGGCAAATCTCTGAAGCCATCTTTATTAAAATCTAATTTCTTATTGCCAAAGTAATCATCGTGTAACAAAAGGGTTGTTGACCATTTGGCGTTTAGCTTTTGAGAGAAGTTCAGGTTCACATCAGTTCTGCCAAAATCGTTTGTGTATAAGTTTGCATATAATTTTTCACTTGTAACCGGCTTTTTTAATTCAACATTTATCTGCCCCGCAATACTTTCATATCCGTTGGCCACTGAGCCTGTGCCTTTGATCAATTGTATACTTTCTATCCAGGTTCCCGGTATTGAATTTAATCCTAAAGAAGTGGCCAGACCTCTTGGACCTGGAAGGTTTTCTACCGTTAATTGGGTGTAGATACCCGCCAATCCTAAAAGCTGTATTTGTTTTGAACCCGTTACTGCATCATTGTACGACACATCTACCGAAGGATTGGTTTCAAAGCTTTCACTAAGGTTACAACAGGCTGCTTTAAATAATTCTTTTTGCGTTATTACGGCAGTGCGGTAAAGATCATAAGAACTGATGTAAGTAGAAGCTCTTGATGCGGTTACTTTTACTTCGCTTAATTTTTTCGAGGTACCTAATATTACCTTCAATTCCTGCATGGGAAATACCGAAATAGTATCTGGCGAATAGCCGGAATAACTGATCACAAGTCTTTCTCCATGGTGCTTAATATTGAACACGCCATTTTCATCAGTAGCTGTGCCCGAACCTGTGCCTAACCACGTAACACTTGCGCCAGGTAAAGGCTGAAAGGAGCCTTTGCTATCTTCTTTTAAAACTACGCCTTTTATAATATGCTCTTCCATTGGCATTAACTGCCCTTGTGCACTGTCGGTTTTTATTGCAGATGATAGAGTATCTGCTGAAGTTTCCATGTTTTGCATATTTTCCATTTGTCTGTAATAACAACATGAGGGCAAAGCATTATAAGCAGCATCGCTGGCTTTTTTTAGATAAGTATCATGGCCGGCCGCCGTAATTTTATTATGTATCTTTTCTATAGAGATTTTGGATGGATCGTAAGAAAGAGACAACATTTTTGTATCTATATTCCAGTTGGCTGACGTGATGCCTTTACCTTTAAGTGCGCCCTCTATTCTATGCTTACACTGTTCGCAAACACCAAATACTTTAAAGGTAACTGATGTATCTTTTAAAGGAAGACTACCAGATTGTGAGTATGCTTTAACGCCAATAAACAACATGCATAGCATGATTATAAACTGTATCTTTTTCATCTTGTAATTAATTATATCATTTGTAAACCTGTTGATAAGGTTTAACGATTAATAAGCGAATCTTTGCTTCTATTCTCTTTAGCACTTACTTCTGTTAAATCCATGTTGCACTTAGCACACTTACCGGGCTTATCACTCACAACCTCTGGATGCATTAAGCAAGTGTAGGTTTTAGTTTCCTGTGACAGGCCATTCTTCTTTATAACAGTAAGATTCATACCGCATTTTGGGCATTTACCTGGTTTGCTGCTTACTATATCAGGATGCATAGCACAGGTGTATTTGAGAAAAGTTGCCTTAGACACGTGCTTTGTTATTTGAGTTTTACTTTTAGTGCTTTGCGCAAAAGTGGTGAAGCTTATAAACGTTGTTATAAACAATATCGCAATTGTCTTCATTGTATTTAATTTAAGTAAGAAAGTTATCAGAGTGCAACTCTGTTTAAGAAAACATTACAGTTGCATAATTAGTGCGGTAGGAGGGGGAAAATATCAAACTCTGAAAACGCAGTTGGAAATATAAACGGCAACACCCTGGTATAAAGGCGGCGCATGACTTCTG
>CAXSEB010000296.1:0-1332 GCA_964235805.1 uncultured Chitinophagaceae bacterium
TGATGAGGAACTTCCTCTTCCAGCTGAACCACCTTTTTTAGCACCGGATGATTTTGATGCTGAAGAGCCACCTTTGCCGCCGGATGATTTTTTAGCGCCGCTACTTTTTTTCGCTGAACTGTTATTTTTCTTTGCCGCATTATTATTGCCCTTTTTTGCAGGACTATTATTTTTCTTTGCAGCATTATTGCCTTTCTTCGCAGCACTACCGCTTCTTTTTGAGGCTGCATTATTCCCGGCACTCCTGTTACGGCCATTAGCACTGCCGTTCGAGCTTGCACGTGATGAGCGAGATGAGCCTCTGCCAGGTGATGATTGTGAGGCGTTTTCTGCCTCGATATTTACTTTGCCTACTGCAAGCTCAGTTAATAGATCATCTGCTTTATATTCTTCGTTTAATGTTTGCTCAAGCCTTGCCGCTACTTCATCTAACTTTAATTCTCTTGCATACGCACGGGCTGTACCGTAACCAGATATTTCATAATGTTCAATCTTTTGTGCACTTGCAATAATTGCCGCATCAGCTGCCTGCGGACTCATATCTGAGGACATTAATTTTTGACCCTCTGTAATTAAACCTTCCATGCCTTTACATTTCTCTTCTCCGCCACTTCCAAATAAACGGGCAAAAAAACCAGCCTTTTTATCTTCTTTGTTACCGCCGTTATCTTCCCCGCCATTTTCACCTTCGCCACTTCCTTCACCACCCTCTTCGGCAGCTGCTGCTTCTGCCATTAATTGTTTCACTTCATCTAACCGGGTCTTTTGCTCCTCGGTAATTCTTAAATGTTCTTGTAATGTGGCTTTCAGTTTATCGTTTCCAGCTTTGTCTATCATTAAAGGCAAGGCTTCGATAATTTGTTCTTCTGCTGAATACAGATCAATAATTTCGTGTTTTAGCAGGTCTTTAAGGTCTATTACTTTTTCCATAATTAAGATTTTTAGTGTAACAATTTCAAGAAAAAATCATGCCGCAGTAATTACTTATCAATGATACAAATTTTATTTATGCGCTTTAGTTTTTAATAAAATACCGGGAGTTTATTCTACTAACTTTGCAATGCATTAAAGAAAGGTAGAACCTTGAAATGTTTAAACTTACCTGCTTCAATATAAAAAAAAGGATGTATGGAGTATGTTGATTACTATAAGATTTTAGGTGTAAATAAAACAGCAACAGAAGCACAGATAAAAAGTGCTTATCGTAAATTAGCCCGCAAACACCATCCAGACCTGAATCCTGATGATAAAGAGGCACATAAAAAATTTCAACAAATTAATGAGGCCAATGAAGTTTTGAGTGATCCGGATAAAAGGAAAAAATACGATCAG
>CAXSEB010000296.1:1398-2969 GCA_964235805.1 uncultured Chitinophagaceae bacterium
TGAAAAAGCCTGCAGCCAGCAAGGATCTTCTTCAAACTTTGGTGAATATAGTTATGGAGGTGCAGAAGGAAATGAAAATTTTTCAGATTTCTTCTCCTCACTTTTTGGCGGTTCGGGCCGTAGTCGTGAAACAAAATTCAGAGGACAGGATTATAATGCAGAACTGCATTTAAACCTTACCGATGCTTATAAGACGCACCAGCAAACCATTACAGTTAATGGGAAAAACATAAGAATTACCATACCTGCAGGTATTGAAAATGGCCAGGTAATTAAATTAAAAAGCTATGGTGCTGCCGGCGTTAACGGCGGGCCTAATGGCGATCTTTACATTACGTTTATCATCTCCAATAGCACTATGTTCAAAAGAGATAAGAATGACCTTTATGCTACTGTTAAAATTGATCTGTATACTGCTGTTTTGGGTGGAGAAATAATGGTGGATACTATGAGCGGAAAAATCAAACTGAAAGTTGCACCGGAAACACAAAACGGAACAAAGATAAGATTGAAGGGCAAAGGTTTCCCGGTTTATAAACAGGAAGGCAACTTTGGAGATTTGTATATAACCTATGAAGTTACCTTGCCGACCAATCTTACAGATAAACAGAAAGATTTATTCATGCAGTTATCAAAACTATAAACCAACTTTATGCAGACTCAATATTTAATATCTGCGGATGAATTTTGCATGTACCACAAAGTGGAGCATTCCTTTTTAAATTCTCTTCAGCAATTTGGATTGATTGAAGTTAAAATCATTGAAGAAAACCGCTTTATTGAACCTGAAAAATTATCTGACCTTGAAAAATTTGTGCGGTTACATTACGACATGGATATAAACCTTGAAGGCATTGAAGCTATTACTTATCTTCTCGATAAAATAAAGACTTTAAAAGATGAAGTAAACGTGCTAAAAAACAAGCTAAGCTTATATGAGCAGGTGCAATAACTCTTAACTAATCTTTTGTCGCTCACCTGCAAAGGAATGTTCCAGAGAAGAACTTTTTTTTAAATAGCTGCCTGCTAACGCAGCAAAACCCGCTACTATTGCGCCAATTAATGCTGTGATCAACACTAACAGAAAGGGACTATCGGCTTTTAAAATAAGAAGCGATATTTTGTGTGCGAGTATATGATGATTGTAACTGCTTATCCATATGCTTAGCCCTCCCCATAATAATAGCAGCGCACAAAAACCAGTTACAAAACTCATTAAAGCACTCTGGGGAATTAGTGCTGTAACCAAAAACGCAGTAATGGCAATACTCCACCATGGAAAGTATAAACAAGCAACAAAGCTTAAAAGAATTATCAAAACAAGCGATACTAAAAATTTCATTTAATGAATTTGTAATTTATAGTTTTAAGATTTCGCAAAACTCATCTTCCACTTAATCTTCTTATTGTTTTGATCCGAAGGTTTCATATTCCACAGCGTGTAGTACTTTGCGTTAACCCAGGTATCAATAAAGTTGTCATAGAACCTGCTTCCCGGATTTCCGCTTTGGCCGCCGGGATAAATGCCATAAGCTTCGGTTTCTGGTGTTAATGATACAATCATTCTCCAG
>CAXSEB010000297.1:0-2967 GCA_964235805.1 uncultured Chitinophagaceae bacterium
AGTTAAATTTGCAAAATCTCCTGAACCGTTCCCTTCAATGGGTATTGCTAATAAATTACCATTTTCATTTAAGTTCAATTTTACCTGCATAAAATATTGTAAAGAAGGTTTGAAAGAAAAATCTTCATTTAATATTGCGTAATAATTGTTGGAGGGCAAGCCCATGCAAGCTTTCAGCCATGGGAAAAAATACCGGTACAGGCACATAAAAACAGAGACCGGGTTGCCGGGTAATGCAAACACCAGCACTCGCTTTTCATCAGCGCCAAACAAAAAGGGTTTCCCTGGCCGTTGATTTATCTTATAAAAAAGTATATCCACCGATAATTCCTGCAACGCCTGGGGTATATAATCAAACTTACCCATTGAAACACCTCCGCTTATAATGATGACATCATAAGTTTGTAAACAATTACCGATCTTTTGTTTTGTTATTGCAAAATCATCCGGTATATGCAGTGTATCAGCGCATAATTTATATTGCATCAATGCGGCCTTAACCATGTAGCTGTTAGATCGTCTTATTTGAATTGAAGAAGGTGTTTTATCAATGTCAACCAATTCATCTCCGGAAGAAATAATAACAACCCTTGGAAGTTTTTTTACAGGCAGTTGTGTTTTACCAATTGATGCAGCTATGTTTATTATTACCGGGGTGATAAATTGGTTAGCTGTTGCAACTGCTTCATTTTTCTTTTTATCTGTTCCCTTCGCATGTACGCCCTGTCCTTGTTTTATTGATGTGGAGTTTATTGTTGCAATTAAGTCCTGAGTGTTGATGTCTTCATATCCTATTACAGTATTTGTTGAACCCGGTAATGCAGCGCCAGTCATTATTTCAATACATTCATCAAAATTATTTATCTCAACAGGATTATCTCCTGCTGCCTGTGTGGCCATTATATTAAATGAGCGGATTCCTTTCTCAAATGAAGCATAATTTATAGCAATGCCATCTAAGGTAGCCCTGTTAAACGGGGGTATATCTCTGTCTGCAATAAGATCATCTGCAAGCACCCTGCCTAAAGAAATATCTAAAGAAATGTTTTCAATACCGAAATCTTTTACTTGTGATAATATTATTTTTTCTGCTTCTTCAACAAGTATCATTTAACGTTGTTGTTTATAAAATTAAAAAATACTATCCGCCAATTGTTGCCATTGACTCATGTACCGGATTTTTATTCCTTAATTGTTCGGCTTCCCATCCATCTTTTACACGGTGATCAAGCGCTTTTAATAATGCCGCTTCTAATCCATTATCATCTACACCTTCTCTTACTAAATTTTTAATATTCATTACACCATCATCATACAAACAGGTTTTTAATTCTCCAACCGGTGTTATCCTTATACGGTTGCAGGTTCCGCAAAACGAACGTGTATATGCTGCAATAATTCCTACACTTCCTTTATGACCGGGTATATGATAATTGTATGAGGTAGAATAAGGAGGATCGGTAATTTTTTTAATAGCCGGATATTTCTCTTTGATCTTATCAAGTATCCGGATATGATCCCAAAGCAAAGCGGGGCGCTGGTCTTCCTTGCCATTAAAAGGCATCTCCTCAATAAAGCGAACACTTATCGGTAATTTTTTTGTGAGATCAACTAAAGAAATAATATCGTCTGTGTTTTTCCCGTCCATAACAACAGCATTAAGTTTGGTTTCAATATTATGAGCCAGTAAAGTATCCATTGTTTGTAACACATTTGGCAATTCATCTCTTTTGGTAATAGAGAAAAACCGGTTACGATCTAACGTGTCAAGGCTAAGATTTACAGACTTAATTCCTATCTTTTTTAATTCAGGAACATGCGGTGCAGTTAATACCCCGTTAGTTGTAATAGTAAGTTCCTGTAAGCCTTTCAGCCTTGAAAGAGCTGTTAAAAACTGCATAATATCTTTTCGTACAAATGGCTCACCGCCGGTTATTCTTATTTTTTCAATTCCCATTTTAAGCAGCAGAGAACAGATATGCAGCATCTCCCCGTAGGACATTAAATCCTTTCTGTCTAACCAGTCCAATCCGTGTTCCGGCATACAATAAAAGCAGCGCAGGTTACATTTGTCTGTTACTGCGAGCCTTAAATAATTAATTGTTCTGCCATGGTTATCTTTCAAAATATTTTTTCCTGATAGGTAATTTACAAATTTTATGCAGATCAGATTTAAAATTTCTGTTTTGCTGTAAGCACACAAAAAATGCAAGAAGTGGCTAAAAGTAACTGAATCTAAAAGAGTTTGTCTATTATATTTCTTTATTAAAGATGTCTTCTCACATAGCCCATTCATTTATTCCGCTTCCTTTTGGAAAAGCCAATTCACTTGCACAGTGGGTTGCCTAAGCAGTTCAAATGAAGTTCAATTTTCCTTAAAAGCACGATGTAAAATAGATGTAATACCTAACTACTTACCGACGCTTTGTTTGCTAATTGTGTTTTTTAATTGTCCGAATAATCCCGGCAAAAAAAACAAATACCGGTGTAAAAAAGAAATGGGTGCCATGATTCCGTTGAATATTGGGAAGCAGGTAAGATCGCAGGTCAATATCAGACGGAGCGCTTTTAATTGTAGAAGGCTATGATGGTCCGCAGGTTATGGACTAGTAATCATACTGGTAAGAGTTATATCGGATAATTTGACATGAAGGTTCATAGTTAGGCAGTTGCTGAATTAGTAATACCTTTTTGCAAAAGAAATAATCATCTTTGTTCCTATATGACAGGCAAAGTTTTAATTATAGATGACGAAGAAAAGCTAAGAAACCTTTTGACACGACTGCTGAAATTGGAAGGCTATGTTGTTACCGAAGCTGGTAATTTGAAGGCCGCCTACACGGCTGTTGAAATTGATGAACCAGACGTAATACTTTGTGACGTAAAGTTGCCGGATGGCAACGGAGTTGATTTCATTAAAGTAGCAAAGGCAAAACATGCAATTATAGAGATCATCCTGCTTACGGC
>CAXSEB010000298.1:0-1878 GCA_964235805.1 uncultured Chitinophagaceae bacterium
GGGAACTGTATCAATTAAAGATTTCTGACTCTGGGCATTTGAAAAGCTATTACATGCAAGCAATAAAAAAAAACCTGTGATTTTTTTATAATTCCTCTTTTTAAATAATAAGATCAAGCCATTAAAGCCGTGTGATTTCATACTTTTTAGCACAGTGTAAAAGAAAAATTTTGGTTTAACCTGCTATAGGCCTGAGTAATAATCATACCCCTGCTCTGCCCAATAATCAGGAGGACGTTGATTGCTGAAAGATATTGTTCCTATCCGCTTTAAATTCTTTATACCATATTTTACGGGTATAATAAGTCGCAATGGTGCGCCGTGCACAAGAGGTAACAACTGGTCATTTACTTCATAAGCCAGCAGCGTTTGAGGATGCATAGCGCCGGGCATTTCTAAACCAACGTAATAGGCTTCGTTAGGTGTGGCCATACCAACATATTTAAGTCTTGCTTCGTCCTGTAAATTATAATGATTTATAAAATCGCTAAATCTTACGCCGCCCCAATGAGATATCTGGTCCCAGCCTTCTACACATTTAAAATCATAAACAATCTCTGTTTTAGGCAAGCCCATTAGCTCTTTCAAGCTTATATTTAACTTACTTCCATCCTTTTTATTTACAACCAGTGACCATGTTTTGGGATTAAAATCGTCATCATCAATTCCTATATCACTGTTAATCCGAACGACTTTTGCAGCCATTGATTTTGGATAAGTTTTTACCAGGTGATCGTTACTGAATGTGTTCTCAAAAATTAATTCATTTTGGTTGAGCGCTCTTCTTAAAGGCTTTCTGGCACCGGCGGTTACTCCAGCCTTTTCAGTTGGAGATTTGTACAGCCACTTCCAGCCTCCAAAGGCAAAAACATTTAAACCTACAAAACTTGTAAATGCAATAAAGTTGCGACGGTTAATCTGTTTTTGTGAAACTGTTTTTGTAGCTAATTCTTTGTTAGATGGCTTTTTCATCAGCAGGATTTTTGATGTTTACAGTTTGTTTTTCCTTCACAATCTCAAAGCCCGAAATAACTGATCTGAAATTATTCCACCCCGCTATAATCACCTGTATAATATGAATAAGAAAGAATAAAACATAGCCGATAGTTAACGCAAAGTGAAGTATCCTTGCAAGGTGATATCCTCCGCAAAGCCATGTTAGCCAATAAAATTGCACAGGCTTATAAATTGCTAAGCAAAGAGCCAAATCCCATAACAATAATGCTTGTGTAAGCTATGCGCTGGGCAGCGTTATACTTGTTTTGCGGCGGCAGCATTTTTCTAATATGCAGGTCATGTAAAAGCACCAGCCATGCTTCTTTAAAAGAGTGGCGATTGGGCAACAATTGTCTCCATTCTCCTGAAAAAGCAGTATACAAAACATATACAAATCCATTTATAGCAAAGAACCACATGAAAAGAAAATGGAAAGCCATCCCTTCAGCAAGGCGATGCGGAATGTTTAATAATTTATAAACCCATTCGGGAAAAAACCTGACAATGGTATGGCCGGCGACTGTAACAGAATATTCATCATTAGCCCAATAGATAAGCATACCGCTCCAGATCATAATCATAAGAATCGGAAAGTTTATCCAGTGGTTCCACCTGATAACAAGAGGATGTTTTTCTTTAATAGTTTTCATGCTATTAATTATATCGGTTTTTTATCAGCGCCTAATATCTGAAAGCTTTTTTTTGATTGAGTAAATGCAATTATTTGCAAAGGCATCTTGC
This sequence comes from uncultured Chitinophagaceae bacterium, assembly GCA_964235805.1. Lineage (GTDB taxonomy): Bacteria > Bacteroidota > Bacteroidia > Chitinophagales > Chitinophagaceae > Ginsengibacter. Next base: position 1,738 of record CAXSEB010000298.1, read on the forward strand.
TTATTTCGTCAGGTACTTCTACAACAATATTACCTTTACCTTTTGCCTCAATAGTTTTAAGTGTTCTTACAATATTTACATGATGAAGTGTTTTACCTCCATTCTCTCCTCTTTTTACTGAAGTAGTTGCCTCGGGTTGAA
>CAXSEB010000298.1:1888-2900 GCA_964235805.1 uncultured Chitinophagaceae bacterium
GATCATGCCCTGGCTTTGGAGGTAGAGAATAAACTCAGGGCGGAATACAATGGTAAATTCAAAGGTTTACAGTCTCAATTGCTGAAAGAAAAAGATGAAAAAGAGCAGGAATTGAAGCAAAGCCAAAATAAAATATAGAACTATAAGAAAGAGATCGAAGCTATGCGCCGCCAACTAGAAGGCTCCTATAACATTTAAAAGTACTTTATCACTTCCATTAATCTCGTAATTTACTGTAACGTTATTATTACTCCTTTGTGTATTAATGCTGATGTTTTCGCCTGATTGTTTGTTCAAATCAATTTCAATTGTATTGTTTAATTTATCTTCATCAGAACCAACAAATTCCGACGAGCCGTTTACAACAACCTGCGGCGTATAAACACCGTTCAGTCTAAATTTAGAAGCGTATTCACTTTGCCTTTGAGAATATGCTGCATTGCTAAAAGGATCTTTCCATCCCAGCCTGTTCCAGTAATCAACATGATAGGCAAGAATATAAACGTTCCCTATGTTTTTAGCTAACAGCCTGGCAACTGTTTCATCAGCTGAAGGGCAACTGGAGCAACCTTCTGAAGTAAATAGCTCTACAACCGCAAAACCTTTTGCAGGCGAAGCTGTTATCGTTTTATTGGTTGTCGTTTTATTTCTTGTCATAAATGCACCTGTTGTGAATACAATCACTATTGCAACGAGCAGAGCGATTGGTATATATACTTTTTTCATCTTAATAATTTAATTATTGTCTTGGAGAAAAGCCCTTTAAGTTAAGGGTTATTTCATTAACATTTTAATTACGATTTAAGCTTTCCCTGGAAAGTTTTTTTAAACCGCATAAAATCAGGAATGGAAACAGATCGAACATAAGGATTATCCGGGTGATTGTAAATGTATTCCTGGTGATAATCTTCAGCCGGATAAAATTTGGTAAGCGGTTTTACTTCAGTAACAATTTTACTGTTGTATTTTTTTGAGGCGGTTAATTGTTTTATTGCTGCTTCTATTATTTGCT
>CAXSEB010000299.1:0-2887 GCA_964235805.1 uncultured Chitinophagaceae bacterium
AGCGCTTTGCAAATTATACCACAACAAAAGATAGTGTTACCATACAAGATCTGCTGACAATGAGTTCGGCATTCAATGGTTCAGATGCTGATGAAAACTCTCCCGGCAATGAAGAAAATATGTACCCTTCAAATGATTGGGTAAAATTTACTTTGGCTCTGCCAACAGACAGCAGCAAATCAAATGGTAAACAATGGGATTACTTTACAGCAGGCGTTATCGTGTTAGGCGACATTTTAAATAAGTCCGTTCCGGGCGGATTAGAAAAGTACGCAGATAACAGATTGTTTCAACCTCTTAGAATAAAAAAATATCAATGGGAGTATACACCACAAAGAGTTGCCAATACAGCAGGCGGTTTGCAAATGTCTTCATTAGACTTTGCAAAATTCGGCCAGCTTTATAAAAACAAAGGTTTGTGGAACGGCAAGCAAGTAATTCCATCAGCATGGATAGAGAAAAGCTTTACTAAATATCTGGACATTCCTGAAAGAGAAAATGAGTTTTACGGATACTTATTCTGGAATAAAACTTTTAAAATTAACGGAAAAGAATACGAAACGTTTTATTGCGCCGGCAATGGTGGCAGTAAAATTTATATTTTTAAAAACCTGCCTTTAACGGTTGTTATTACAGCAACGGCATACAATAAGCCTTACGCCCATCCGCAGGTAGATAAGATAATGGAGAGATATATTTTGCCAGCAGTACTAAAATAAGCCGGCAACATTTACAGCGCAAGCAGTTGTTCTACAGATAATTTCCTGATTAGCTATTTAAACTGCAGGTTTCATTGTAACTTATAAAACTGTATACTTGCCTACTTAAGATAGGTAGCCACGGATTAGCAACATTGGTGTTAATGGTGATGTTACACAGTCTTTACCCTCTGCATTCTTACGTATAAACGAACACCTCCTGTATCAAAGACGGACACTATACAGATATCTTATAAATGCTATTAACTGATTATCATCTAAATAGATAACGGCATCTGCATTGTATTATACCGAAATCTGTATTAATATCTTGTTATATGTTCAAAAATTATTTTAAAACCAATATACGTAATCTTTGGAAAAACAAGGGGTATAGCTTCCTGAATATCTTCGGGCTTGCCATTGGCATCGCCTGTGCTGCGTTAATTTTTTTATGGGTGCAGGATGAAGTTGGTTACGACACTTTCAATGTAAAGAAAGAGAATTTATATTTTGTACGTGAAAACCAAAAGTTTGATACCTATACAGCAACCTTCGGTTCTTCGCCTGGTGTGATGGGGCCTGCAATAAAGTCTGAGATACCGGGCGTTGCCAACACATGCAGGGTTTATGACGATGATGCAACACTTTTTTCTATTGGTGATAAGTCGGTATATGCGGCCGGTATTTATACAGAATCTTCTCTGTTTACTATGTTTACGTTGCCATTTGTACAGGGTAATGCAAACACAGTTTTTTCACAGCGTTACTCCTTGGTAATAACAGAGAGAACGGCAAAGAAATTTTTTGGTAATGAGAAGAATGTTATAGGTAAAACCGTACGTGTTGGCAACAAACAAAACTACGTTGTAACCGGCGTAGTAAAAGATGTTCCCAAAAATTCTTCTTTACAATTTGAATGGGTAGCTCCCTTTGAAATTATTTACGACCAAAGCCCGTGGCTGCATTCGTGGGGAAATAATTCATTAAGTACTTATGTAGAATTAAAGCCAGGTGTAGATGTTAAGGCTGTAAATAAAGTACTTTATAATTTTATTCAGAAAAGAGAGCCGCAATCTATAGCTCGTCCTTTTTTGTGGAAAATGAGTCAATGGCACTTATATGATCAGTTTGAAAACGGCGTTGCAACCGGCGGCGGGCAAATAGAATATGTTCGTTTGTTTACGGTTATCGCATGGATCATACTTTTTATTGCCTGCATCAATTTTATGAATCTTTCAACAGCAAGAAGTGAAAAGCGTGCAAGGGAAGTTGGTGTACGCAAGGTGCTGGGTGCATTAAAGAACAGATTGGTCATTCAGTTCATTGGCGAAGCACTGCTCATGTCAACAATTGCGGCAATTATAGCCATTGTGATTGTACTCTTGTGCCTGCCAGCATTTAATACCCTTGTGCAAAAACAACTTAGTGTTGGTTTAAATAACCCAACTCATATAGCTGCCATTTTACTAATAACCATAATATGCGGACTTATTGCAGGCAGTTATCCTTCTTTTTATTTATCCTCTTTTAATCCTGTCTTTGTTTTGAAAGGTGTGAAAATAAAGAACGGAAGTGCCTCATTTATTCGCAAAGGCTTAGTGGTACTTCAGTTTACTATTTCAGTTGTGCTCATTATTAGTACCATTATTATTTACCAGCAAATACAACACGTAAAAAGCAGGCAATTAGGGTTCAATAAAAACAACCTGGTTGAAGCAGACGCACAGGGAGAAGTGGCAAAATATTTTCCTTCACTTAAACAGGATCTTTTAAACACAGGCGTTGTTGAAAATGTTGCATTGTCTGATCATACAACACTTTATAGCGGTAACAATACCGGGAGCTTAACATGGGAAGGCAAGCCGCCTGGTGCGCAAATTCTGATTTCTCAGAGATATGTAACTTCTGAGTTTATGAATACTTCCGGTATCAGGATTTTGGAAGGAAGAGATTTTGAAACAAGCGATTCAATAGATGGAAAAAAGGTAAACGTTCTTATCACGCAATCATTTGAAAAACTAATGGGTAATACAAGCGCCATTGGTAAAACTTTGCGCTCTGATGGTGATACAAGCGGCAATACGGCAACCGTTGTAGGTGTTGTAAATGATTATATGTATGGCAACATGTACGGTAAGCCCGATCCGGTGTTGTTTGTTTGCACTTCTCCTTTACATACAAATAAA
>CAXSEB010000300.1:0-2886 GCA_964235805.1 uncultured Chitinophagaceae bacterium
GGCCAAGATGCTGGGCGAGTTCAGCAGAAGTTTTATAAGCAACGCCTGTCATGATTGCGGTGATAGCACCGGCAACTCCTCTTGCTTCATCACTATCATAAGGGATGCCGCTAACCATTAACATGCTGCCAAGATTAGCATAACCTAAACCCAATGTTCTGTAATCATATGAAAGTTGTGCAACTTCCTTACTCGGGAACTGCGCCATCAAAACAGAGATTTCTAATACAGTTGTCCAAAGCCTGACTGTATATTCAAAGCCTGGTACATCAATAGTGTTATCAGTTTCATTAAAAAACTTACGCAGGTTTACTGAGGCAAGGTTGCAGGCTGTATTATCCAAAAACATGTACTCACTGCAAGGGTTTGATGCTCTTATTTCTCCGCCTTCCGGGCATGTGTGCCATTCATTTATGGTAGTATTGAATTGAGTGCCGGGATCAGCACAGCGCCATGCAGCATAATTTATTTTATCCCAAAGGTCCTGTGCTTTTACTTTTTTCATGGTACGGCCATCGCTGCGTGCTTTCAATTCCCAATCTTTGCCGGCCTCCAGTGCATGAAAAAATTCATTAGGTATTCTTACAGAGTTGTTACTGTTTTGTCCGCTTACTGTTTTATAAGCTTCGCCTTCATAATCGCTTGGATAACCAGCAGCAATTAAGGCAGCAACTTTTTTCTCTTCTTCCACTTTCCAGTTTACAAATGTTTCTATTTCCGGATGATCAAGATCAAGACAAACCATTTTTGCTGCACGTCTTGTTGTGCCACCACTTTTGATTGCGCCTGCGGCTCTGTCACCAATTTTTAGAAAACTCATTAAGCCGCTGGAAGTGCCGCCACCGCTAAGCTTTTCACCTTCTCCACGAATGCTGGAATAGTTTGTTCCAACACCACTTCCATATTTAAATATTCTTGCTTCACGAACCCAAAGATCCATAATACCGCCATCGTTAACCAGGTCATCTTCTACACTTAAAATGAAACAAGCATGCGGCTGAGGACGTTCGTAAGCCGAAGTAGATTTCTTTAATTCGCCATCTTTTGCATCTACATAATAATGGCCCTGCGGTTTGCCTGATATACCATACACTTCAAACAGCCCGGTATTAAACCACTGCGGAGAATTGGGAACACACGACTGGTTTAAAATGCAGTACACCAGTTCATCATAAAAAACTATGGCATCTCTTTCTGTTGCAAAATAATTATTTCTTTCGCCCCAAACCCGCCAGCAATGTGCCATGCGATGAGCAACCTGCTTAACGCTTGTTTCTCTTCCTGTAGTGCCGTCAGGCTGGGGAATGCCTGCCTTTCTAAAATATTTTTGTGCTAAGATATCGGTTGCTATCTGGCTCCATTGTTTAGGAACTTCCACATTATCCATCTGGAAAACAATTTCACCTTTTGTATCCTTTATTAGTGAGGTCCGGTAATCATATTCAAACAGATCAAAAACGGAAATATCATCTTTTGTAAAGTGCCGGCTGAACTGTAAGCCTTTTTCAGAGTGCTTTATATTTTGCATTATCGTTATTATTTTTTCGGTAAAAGGGGATAGCGAAAATATCAGTTGTAGGCCACGATTCATAGTTCCAAATATCCCCATGCTGTGGAAAAGAAATGTGTATAAATCTATAACCTATACCTGCATTGAGTTTACTGATTTTTGCACATTATCCGATTATTTTTATTTGGTAAAATGACTAATTCTCTCCTTGATTTTTACCGTTACGTAAAATTACTGTACAAAATTTACTGTGGCTCTAAACTGTTGCTGCTTTAATATCTTTAACGCAAAATTGTAGTTATGAGGGCTGTAGTGCAACGAGTATCAAATGCCAGCGTAACCATTGACCATAAAATTAAAAGTGAGATAAAAAATGGCTTGCTTGTTTTTGTTGGTATAGAAGATACAGACAACGAACAAGATATTAAATGGCTAAGCAACAAGATTGTTAACCTGCGCATATTTGATGATGAAAATAAAATCCCCAACATCTCTGTAAAAGATATCGATGGAGATATTTTAGCAGTAAGTCAGTTTACGTTACATGCCTCAACTAAAAAAGGAAACCGGCCATCATACATAAAAGCAAGTAAGGCAGAAGTTGCCATACCATTGTATGAACAATTTATTATTCACTTAGCAACTGATCTTGGTAAGATAATTTACACCGGCGAGTTCGGCGCTGATATGCAGGTTGCACTTATTAATGATGGGCCTGTTACTATTTGGATAGATACGAAAAACAGGGAGTAATCAATTTGACGATTCAACAATTTGGTAATTTGATAATACATATTTATGAAAGAGGATATCAAGTTAGGTGAAGCACAAACAAAAGTTGACGAATGGATAAAAACTGTTGGCGTAAAATATTTTAATCCGCTTACTAACCTTGGAATTTTAATGGAAGAAGTTGGAGAGCTTTCCCGGTTAATGGTAAGAATTTATGGTGAGCAATCTTTTAAAGAAGGTGATAAGAATTCAAAGCTTAGTGATGAAATGGCCGATGTATTATGGGTTCTGATTTGCCTTGCTAACCAGACCGGTGTTGATCTGACAGATGCATTGAATAAAAACTTTGAGAAGAAAAATTTGAGAGATGGAGAAAGACATTTGAACAACGAAAAGCTTAGGTAAAATCTAAAGTATTTTTATTTTTTATTCCTTTCGAATTTTCCAAGTTCATCGTTCCAACTTGCAAAATATTTTTCCTGTATGTTTTGACTTATGTATGTAGCCAACTTTTTACCACCCATTGCTTTCTTCTTCATCTCTTCAACGTGAGTTTACTTGGCTTAAGGTAATTATATAAATAGATTTTATCCTCCTCAAATTTCACGATTATAAAGTCTTTACCGATTTCAAAAGCTTTTACG
>CAXSEB010000301.1:0-2875 GCA_964235805.1 uncultured Chitinophagaceae bacterium
TTGCCTGCGGCCCAATAAGCTTAACGGTCATAAATGGTTTAAGATTATTTATCAGTAATTCACTTGCAGATGCTGTGCCTTTACTTACGATGAATACAACACGTGGAAGATTCAACGCTCCTGCTTTTTTAAAATTTGTTGCAGTATTGTAATTACTGTTTTTATCATTATATTTTTGATTCATCATCAAAGAGCCGTCCGCAGAAGTTGGAACAAGATAGTCGGCTAATTGTTCCTGTAAAGAAACATAGCCTCCACCATTGTATCTCAGATCAACAATAATATCAGAAATGTTTTGCGAGACGAAATAACTAAATACTGCACCTAACTCTTTATTAATATTTGCCAGGTTCCCTAGAAAGGAATTAAAAACGATGTAACCTATCTTATGTGAGGTGATGTTATAAACTGTATCTAATATCACCGGATCTTCATTATACGAAGATGCATCAAGAGTTATATCCCTCGAAGAACCGTCTGGTGTTTGAAATGTAAATTTTGTCTGGGCGCTGTTGAACACGTTTTCTACCACAAAGTCTGTGTTGGCAGAAGTGATGTTTGAATTGCCGTTAATTTTAATGATGCGCCATCCCCTGCGAATGCCGGCTTTGCCTGCAGCTGATGCATGTTCAACGGATTTTACGCGAAGGTCGGTAGTGTTCAAAAAGAAAACACCTAAACCAAAGTCACCTGAAATGCCTTTACTAATGTTATCCCATTCAACTTTTTTTACTGCAAAACTCCACCTGTCAACAGGCGTAGTAAAGCCAGGCTCAACGCTGTATAAACGAATAGCCTCCATAATTTTATCCGGGTCATCGTAATTCCTTCCACTAAAAGAGGCTGGGATCTGGTTGTACCACAAATAAAGATCACGTGAATTAAGTACTGCTGAATCTTTTAACTGATCAGATGAATTTGTGTTAACTGTTGTAGTTGCTACATCTTTATTTTTTTTGCAAGAGTAAAGAATTCCTGCTAAAATAATTAACGTTGCTAAATATATATTCTTTACTTGCATTTTAAATTAACTTAATAAAGCAAATTTAAATTGATCATAACTTAAATAATATGTTTGTTGAAGCGTAGAACGTATTTTAACTATTAGTTATTAAATCAATTGCTTCAAAGGGTAACGTAATCATAGCGGCATTATTTCAAATGAAAAATGCCTTGCAGGCAAGGCATTTTATTATAAGATTATAATGTTGTTTAATCTGTTTTAGTTTTTACTTCACCTTTTTTCATGTCCACTTTATGTTTAGTGGTACGTCCGTTATGTTGGTGCTTGCTCTTATAACCCTTGTGGTGCTTATGTTTGCTGAAAGTATTATGCACTTTTTGAGGAATAGTAGATGTGGCCTTTACTTTGTCTTTATCATCCTGAGCTTTTGTAGCAAGGCTGATTGTAAATGTTAGCATTACAAGAAATAACAATTTTTTCATGGTATTTTATTTTTATTGATTAATGAATAAGCTGTGGGTGCAAACTCTGTGCCGTGCACCCACATTTGTTATTAAGCTTTGTTAATTATCAGTTGTCGCCAGATGTTAAAAGACTGCAACCTCTTATATCACTTGCGTCACACCTGCCTAACACCTCAAAATTATCATTGTTATAAAGCTTTCCAATATCGTCTGTTGCAATAAAACTGCAGGAGTAGATGTTGGCAAGATCAATAATATTTATAAGGCCGGTTTTGTGCTGCTTAATTTCCGCTGAACAACTAACCTGCCTGTAATCATCCTCATCTCTTATCAATACTTTCATCCACGGCGCACATTTAAACAAACCGTTTTGCCGGGAGTATGCCTGCGATAATAATTCCGTCATGCTATATTCTGAGTGAATGCTTTTTACACCTAATCTGTTCTGCAATATTTTATGCAGTTCTTCTCTTATCATCTCTTTACGTCTTCCCTTCATTCCGCCGGTTTCAATGATAACGGTGTTACTTAGTTTCATTTCAAATTTTTCAGCAAAATCAAGCAGGGCATACGTTACGCCAATTAGTAAAGTGGGTTGCTGTAATATTTCGTTGTGAAGTAAAGTATGATGAAGTTTTTCATAATCGTTTAGTATAAAGCCGCTGAAAGGATGCCGGCTGTTATTAACTAAGTCATTCACCATAAATACCAAAGAAGAGTTCTCTCTTTCAAGATAAGAAGGTAATAAGCCTAATACGCACCATTCACTTTCATCTCCATAGAAAAGCTTAAAGGTTTTAATAAAGCTTTTTTTATACAGGTCAATACTTTTTACAAAGTGTTTGCTGTTTTGGGCACCACTTGTGCCACTGCTTTCAAAAATAATTTCAGGTTCAAATTCGGTAGTAACTACTTTTTTTGTTTTAAAAAATTGTATTGGGAGAAAAGGAATATCGGGTATAGACCCTACGTTTAAAGGCTTAATGCCAATCGAATCAGTAAACTGCCTGTACACATAATTATTGTGGTATTGAAAATTAAAATGTTCTAAAGCTATTTTGTTAAAACTATAATAGGAAGCATTGAAAATTTTATTTTGCCACTCGGATATGTGCAATAAGCTATTCAGGTAATAATATTTAAATTTGATAATTAAACCACAAAGATGCGTAACACCCTTTATTTTTCAATATTGATATTTTTTTTGGTTGGTTGTAAAAAAGAAAAATTTGCTACCACTCCTCATCTTAAGTTTGAGTCGGTTAATACAGATGTGCTGAGGCCGGGCAATGTTATAAGTTTTAATTTATCTTTCACCGATGCTGAAGGTGATTTAACCGGCGATTTATATGTTGAAAAGTTTGAGCCAAAATGCGCAAACAGCGGTTCAGCCGACATATATAAATTACCTGATTTTCCCACTGCTAAAAACCAGGCTGGAATATCA
>CAXSEB010000302.1:0-2865 GCA_964235805.1 uncultured Chitinophagaceae bacterium
CCTCGGCCAGACCATTACTAATATGAGGTGGACTATTATACATGAATCGCCTGCTATGCTTTTTGCAACTGTTGCCAGCCTCGCAAGAGTAATGAAGAATACAATTGATCTGCGTATTGGATCGGGAAAAGAAGAAATGATGAATTACCTGAGCGAATGGTGCGAATTAAAGCAAGGTGAACTGGAGAGCATGTTGAGCAATCTTGCCAATGCCAGGTACGATAATAATGATATTAATAAGAATATTGAGAAAGTGATAGTTTTTGTAAAAGTCACTTCGAAATTATTTGAGACGCTTACCAAGCTGGAATTTATTGGTGAAAAAAGAAAGCCGGGAATTTTTATAAAAGAGGAGCCAATTAAAACCGAAACACATTCAGCAGGGAAACGACGTTTTTTTGGATAGCTATTTTTTGATGATAAATAATAAAAGGTGATGATCTGAATTTTTAGTTCTATAACATTTGAAATAAAAATGATTCCGCATGAAACCTCATAATCAGTCAGAAAGAAATAAAGCATTGGGAAGTTTTCTATTGTTTTTTATCATTACTGTCTGCCTGATAGTAACCGCTGTTTTTTTTAGCTTCCAGGTACCCTTTAAGCAAAACGATCAATTGCATGAACAGATGAAGCTGGTAGAAAATGAAAGAACATTTGCAGCCTCTTTTACAGATAAAATGACAGAAACTATGAATTTGCTGGATTCGGTAATGCTAAACGAGGTGCAGGTAAAATCTGAACTGATTGACGGGAAAATCACTGAAAACCTGCAGAAGATGGATGCTATGATAAGTGATTCTTTACCTCAAAAAAATTTATACAAAAATATCGTGCTCAGCTTTGCACAGTTGCAAAATGCAAAAAAACAACTGAGAGAGGCAAGTGGAAAAGATGCAAGCTTTGGTGATTTACAAAAAGAGAATACAGATTTAAGACTGCGTCTTCAGCAAGCCAACCTCGATTTGCAGCAATGTCAGCTTGCCATAAGAAATTTTCAGCAACAAAAATAGTTTTTGCAAATTTTTCAATGGTATTACATGAACAAGTCTTCACTATTTAGCCGGCAGTTAATGGGACTCGATTACGGAGTGTGGCTTATAATGCTGACAATTGTAATATTATGTACCGGATGGATCAGTTATAAAAGGGCTACGGAAGAAAATTGTGATACGTTTTCATTCGCTGTTAAAGGCGTCAACAGTGATAATGTAAAGAGTGCCATAGTTGGCGAAAATTTAAGGTTCAGAGCCTCATTGAGCAACATGAAAAATATAGCATGGGATTTTAATGATCATTCGCCCATTGAACAGGGAAGCACTGTTATCCATAGTTTCAAACATGAGGGAACATATACTATAACTGCAACAGTAAACGTAAAATGCGAAACTATCCAGACAATTTATATTCGTAAACCTGTTATTATCCAGGACAATGCGCAGGTTCTGGTGACACCGGAAACAGTTATAACAGGTAACGATGCACCTGAGGCAGGTGAACCGGTAACATATACCTGCAATACATCAGCAAACAGTTATGAATGGAATATACTGAACAGGCAGGACTATAAAAGTGATAAAAACAAGCTTGCTGTTTTTAAATTCAAAACCCCTGGTTCGTATACATTGCAACTGAAGCTGGATAACGATCGGAAAAAAATATATACTAAAATAATCCAGGTTTTGCCCTCCTTGAAAAAAGAGGACACCTATTTGCCTACCACAAGATATATACCTCCATCAGAGTTTAAGCCTCAGGGACCCAAACCTCAAGAGCCCAAACCTCAGGATACTGCTAAAGCCCAGGAGCCTAAACCTCAGGAGCCAAAGGAGCCACCGGCAGTAAAACATAAAAAGGTCTTTTATATCCCCAATGAGGCTTTTATGAGTTACTTAACCGAAGTTGTAAATAATGAAAAAGATATGGCTTTCTTTAATCAGTATTTAAACAATGAAGGAGAAACCCTGGTACAGGTAAAAGGTGAAGATAAACCTATTAAATTTTCTGAATTGATACAAAGGATAAAGGGCAATAAAAGAATTACTGTTAAAGAGGTGAGGATCGACAGAGATGCAAACAATGACGTTTTAAAAATCAATATTGATTATACTAAAAAGAAAAAAATATTAGGAATCGGTTTTTAATTCGAAACAATCAGCTATCTCTTTTTTTTAGCTGATAGAAAATAATTCTAAGGCTTTTAGAGAAAAACGCAGCTTTCTTTTTCAGATATCATTAAAATATAAGGGAAAAGACTATCTGCCTGTTAAAAAAAGGTTTATATTAGGATAACGATTATAACCTGACAGGTTCAGGTATGCAGAATTAATCCCCGTTGCTGTAAACTATATTTCATTGTATTTAAAATAATGAAGATTATGTCGAAGAAAATTTCTTTAATCTTATTAATACTGCTTTTCCTGAAAAAGGGAACAGCACAAAATATTAATGGAGATACCATCCTTGTATCGTCAGATGTGCAAACCTGGATGGCTTTTCAATCGGTGCCAAACGGACAAATAACTAAAGATGCAAGAAATTTTTCTGTAAGCGGCACAGGCAAAAGTCTTGTAGTGCTTCCATTAAAAACAAATACAGATCCAACAACTTTAATTGTTCAGGAAGGACCACGGACACACAGGTTTGTTATTGTGTATAAAGCAGATGTAAGCCCTTTAGAAACCACCTACAATTTTTCTGATTTAAAACAACTTGAAAAAGAAATCAAAGAAAAGCCGTCTGCAGCAACCAGTAACACAGTACAATCTCAAAAATCATCAGCAACAAATGCAGTAAACCAGGATGCAATAGATTTTGCTTTAGCCATAAGTGCAGGAGATGAAGCTTTTGAAAAGGAAAGATATG
>CAXSEB010000303.1:0-276 GCA_964235805.1 uncultured Chitinophagaceae bacterium
ATTGAAATGGAAAAGTTCCGGGATGGCAAAATTGTTGAACACTGGAACTTTATGCAGGCGGCAGACATGATGAAGATGATGGCACCACAGCCAGGTATGAACAACATGAACAAAAAGGATACAACCAAAATGAAGAAATGATTTGCTTTGTTACTTGTTAGCCGGGCTGATTAGTCCGGCTTTTTTGTAAATATTAATAGAACCATAAAATTAAATAATGACTAACGAAGAACTGCAAAAGGTAATTACTAAAATGCTTGAAAGTATAACTGCCCA
>CAXSEB010000303.1:286-2861 GCA_964235805.1 uncultured Chitinophagaceae bacterium
TAATTCCTTTTTACATTTACATTGCGCAAACCGGCGTTTGTACGGGTTTAACTTTAAATGCCTTAATCAACGCACGCCATACAGCAGTGCAATAAAATTTAAGTATGACTAACCAGGAGCTGCAGCAAATAATTAGTAAAATGCTTGAGAGTATAAATGCTCAGATACCATCTTATAAAAGCAGTGAGCAGGATTGGAAGATATCTTCCGGCAACGTAGCCGTTTGCATAATTGACGATGAAGGAAGAATATATGGAAAGATATGGGGCGATGATAAGGTAAGAGGTCGTGGATTTTATGACGTGGCTTACCGTAAAGCCTCACAGGTTTGGATAACCGGCTACAAAACCGGTGAATATGAAAGGCTGGTATTTACTGATAAGATCAACCACAGGGATTATGGAATTGAATTGCCCGACCTTATGGGCTGGGAAGGTGGCCAGCCAATACAATTAAATGCTGAAACCCGTATCTCCTGCGGCTTTAGCGGCTTTAAAGGCGTTAATGATCTTGCCATTGTTAAAAATGCTGCAGATGAGGCGATGAGTTAGCCAAAGCCATATTATGTTTTTCTGCCTTCCGCCTGTATAGCCTTTACAGCCACTTATAAATACAAATAAAAACTACCGGTTTACTGCATACTTTTGTAGCCAACTTCAACAGGTTTACTTTAACCACCTTCACTATTAGAAACCAGCCGGGTTAATTTCCGCTGACTCATCAACTATTTTTAACGGTTAAACTAATACAATGAAAAAGCTACCTGCCTTATTTTATGCACTTGCCTGTATAACCATTACTTCGTGCATGCACAAAGATGATGATATCAGCATCACTTATAAAGATGCTGATGATTATTATACAATGAATGCTGATTTTAATAAAAGTGAAACACGAAACCTGGAAGAATACATGGATAAGAAGATAGGCAACAGAAGTAATATATCTTTTGCCAACACAGAGAGCGATGCCACCTTAACCCTTGACGACCAGACAAAGTTCTACATAAAGAAAGTTCCGGGGCATATTGAAATAAAGCTTGATAAAGATGAAAATTCCAGCGCCTCTTACCGCCGTATAAAATCAATGTGTGAAGGGATGAAACGAATACTAACACATAGCACTCATTGAACAGGTACCCTTACAAAAAGAGTTAGTCGTTACTTATTGGTCTTGAATCGTGAATGTAACGGTTGTTCTCTAAATGCTTTTACAAATCTTCCATTCTACTGTGCCGGTAGCCATTTTGGTCCATTTCTTATGGCGTTAACAGCCACTTCTGCCAATACGGAACCCTGCATAGTGATTGCTTCAGCATTTTAATTCTTCCTTCTTTATCTACAATAAACTTTACCCTGCATGTACCCGATCTGCCGTCTTTTGCGAGTGCATCTAAAGTTGGCTTATCATAGTGTAGTTACTTCGGTAAGGTTATAAGACTTGCGTACCTGCTATTTTAAAGGACCCTAAATGGATCCCTGCCGTTCAGGATGGAAAAAAGTAGATGCTAAGATCGTGCTTCACAAAACTTGGCCGGGGAAGACTATTATGCGTATATTTAGTCCAACCTCTGCTGCAACAATTTCTGTTCAATATCCTTTCGGGTAACAAAATTACTATCGTAAAAATTTCAGTATGAAACGGATGTTTATCGCTATTGCCTGTCTGAATATTTTTGCATGCCTTCATGCACAGGGAGTAACCTTACTTTACAAAAACAATACGGGATGGGACGATCGCCTTAGCTGGGTACAGATCAACACACCAGCAGGCCAAACGCCCATTCAAAGGGTACCCACTGAGTTGGATAACGTAATCATCAACAGCTCATTATCGGGCCTTTTAACTGTAGCGTTTGTTGTAGATACTGTAGGCCATAGCTTTTTTGTAGGTAGCGATACTACTGCAGGATACCGCTGCAAAAGCATGCACATAAGCAATACTACTTTATACTTTGACAATCCAAGTAATTATAACGGGGCCCCAACAATTAATATATACACCTCCAATGGAGGCTACTTAACTATTGATTCGAACTCTAACGTGCGGCACGGGTATTTTAAATTGCATGGTGGCAATCCGGCTATTACAGATCTGCAGATTTTACAAAGTACCTATGGATTGGACTGGCCTTGAATGGGATGCAGGTGGAAGGGCTAAGTTGGTCGCAAGCTTTTTGGGTGGCCATAATATTGGAAGTTATGTTGGTGGAAATATCTATGCCGATAGTTGCACCTTTGAAACTAATCAGTTTATATTAGGCGACAACTCTACAGATACTCTTCTGAACAGTACCGTTACCAATAATGGAAATAATACTTATCTTAAATTTTTTATTGGGCGAAACGCAAACTTTGTCTCGAGTAATATCAAAGTTATTTCCTACTCACACCTCCAGCTTACTACGTCGGGTCAGGAACTTAATGGAGACGTAAGTTCATTGGGCCGGGGTCCCGGAGCGGTTGATTTTTTGCAGGAGGATGCCGCCAACCCGCTGCCCAATATCATTAATGGCAATCTTTCTACATCAGAAATAAATTCAATGGGAATAAGCGGAGATCTAAAAATTTCCGGT
>CAXSEB010000304.1:0-2860 GCA_964235805.1 uncultured Chitinophagaceae bacterium
AGGAATTTGCCTTTGATGGTAGATAGCAGCTTCAGCAGGTTTTCAAAATCCTGTTCACTATATCCATCGTAATGGCCGCAGTCGCTGTTGAAGTACGGAGGATCACAATAAAAGAAAGTGTTTACAGTATCCCGGCTTTTAATGATGTAAAGGGCATCAGAAGATTCAAGCTGCACGTTCTGCATTCGCATTGCATACTCTTCTGTAAACTGGTTGCGCTTGTTGGTGATCTTCTTGGTAGTTGTGTTATCGGTTTTATCGTATCCCCAACTTCCGTCCAGCATTGAGCAGAAGCTTTGAGTACTTAACACCCAAACTGCCCAGGCTCGTTTTACTTCATCAAATAAATGAGGATTAGCATAAACCACCTTGGCATCTCTATGTAGTGTACGACTGTGAAGTGTCACTTTTACCATACTCTCAAGCTCAACGAACTTGTTTTGAAGCATCCGGTAAAAATTGATCAATTCTTTATCTGTGTCGTTTAAAACTTCCACATGGCTTGCAGGTTTACTGAAGAAGATGGCACCTCCGCCGACAAAAGGCTCTGCATACATGGTATGCTCCGGAATGATAGGAAGGATTTTCGTTACAAGTTTCTGTTTTCCGCCGTAGTAACTGATCGGCGTTCTTATAGTGGTTGGTTTCATAAAGTATTGAATGTTGTTTATTCCACTCAAACTTTAAAAGGGCCCCGAATAGAAATCCAGGGCCGTTATTCAATTTCAAAAAACAAAAGAGAGATAGTTAACTAATTATTTAAAGTGATGAAATGAGATGATACAACCTGCACACCCGGTTACTGGTGTTACATATTCATAAGCTCCAGATTCCGGTGGATCAGAAACTGCTCTTCCGGCATAGTCTAATGTATATCCTAAATTTTGACCGGAATTTATCAATGCTCCAGTTGCCATTGGTGTGTAATCCCAAGCCTCCGCAGCACCGGCTTGCCCCGTCCACATATTTAACGCTGTTGTTGCTTCAGAACCGGACAATGTATAATCAACTACACTGCCACCTGCGGTGTGATAAAAATTATTCTGATGTGTGATCCCGGCTGTTGGATTAGCTACATGCAATCCGTTTACTAACCACACTGCATTATTTTTAAAACTGATCGTGGCTGAATTTTTTATTAGGTAATTACTTGCACCGGAGCGGGGAGTTGTTGTACCAATAAAATTATTATTATAAATGCTTATTGCATTGCCGCTATTTTGGAATAAAATGGCTTCCCCACAATTGATTACGTTGTTGTAAGCGAAGGTGGTGCCTGTTATCGTTCCCGTGAATTCTAACACACCTAAGCAATCAAAAAACTTGTTGTAACAAATGAAATTACTATCAGCAGCACCTGGACTGCTTGCAATTATATCATTGCCTCCATCAAAAGTGTAATCAAAAGACTGAGCGTAACAACGAATGGAAGTGTTGTGAGTAATAATATTATTCTTACTGTAAATGACGAAAAGGTTTGCTCCATAATCATCATCATTGCCCGGCTGGCCACCATCATCTGTATTCACGATCATAGTAAGATCATTTACATAACAACTATCAATGGTGTTGTTATCTGATGTGATTGGAAAGAAACCCAACAAGCCAATAGCAGAGGCTTTACAATTAATTATTTTGCAATGATTAGTTCCGTTATCAAAGTAGAATGCAATTTCTATTTTGCTTATGTGATTTCTTGCAGCACCTGTCAGTGTTGTATCGATGCTTTGATCAATAATCCACATATCTCTAAAAATCAAATAAGATTGATTATTTACATAGAATATTGCACCCAATGTAGTTCCGTTACCTTTAAGCACTGGATTAGCACCTGTGCCATACGCACCAAAGGTTATTGGATTTAATGCCGTTCCACTGCGAGTTATGTTTAACAAGCTGCCAGCAAATTCATCACCTCGATTCAATGCAACAAAGTCTCCTGGATTGATACATGCCTGATGAGAATTTAAGGAAGACAGACCTTTCCAGGGATTTGCTTGTGTGCCTGCATCTGTTCCTGAAGTTGTATTAGCAACATACCAGTTTGTTGCATAACTATACTGCCATGCCGGGCACACTAATATTAATATACTTTTTTTCATAGTTAAAAGATTAGAAAATACAAGCCGCTCAGGATGAGTAGGGCAATTAGCCATTTTTGTAATACCAATCCCTTATCCCTGTTCATCCGTGCCTCTTAAATTGAGCTTGAATAATTTAAATACTGTACATCTTCAGGTATTTCTTCATCTGATACTTCAAATCTTTCAGGGTGCTCTATTACCGATGGATGCTCACTAAGCGGTTGTTGCCAGTTAGTTGTTATTACTACTGTATAAGTAATATCATTTGAATTTTTTTGCCTAATGTGCGCCATATTTTTAGTTAGTTTTATACTGCCCAGAAAATAAAAAATGTTTATAAGAACCAGAAGTAGTTGACATTACAATTTCATAACCTGTACCGGCTGCGTTTGACCTAAGATTTGTTACACCATTAGTTAAATTGTTAGATGCACCGCTTGAATATCCACCACTTCCTCTATAAATAAAATTACCTGCTGTAGTAAGCCCCGTCCATTGAAAAGGTGCTGGCATATCACTTGGTAAATCCAATACCATTAAAGTTAATCCTGAACTTAAATTAGAATAACTTATAGCCATTGAATAACTCACGGTCTTTCCAATTTGTTGCCAATAATATTTATTTACTGAAAGGGTACCCGGAGCAGCAGAGCCAGTAAATGTAATTGTGCCACCATAGGTTAGCTCTCCGGTTTCTTTAAAAGTAACATCTGCTACATCAGCGGTAGAACCAGTATTGTTGGCACGAAAAGTATAAGCTGATGCTGACTTGTTAA
>CAXSEB010000305.1:0-2846 GCA_964235805.1 uncultured Chitinophagaceae bacterium
TCCAAGAACAAGTGGTAGTGGTAGCATTGGAACATCAACTTATAAATGGTCTGCCGTGTATGCTACAAATGGAACTATACAAACTTCTGACAGAAGACTTAAAACTAACATCATAGGTTTATCTTATGGATTGAAAGAAGTGTTGGCATTGCAACCGGTAAAATATAATTGGAAAGCGGATTCAGCCGGCACTAATAAAATCGGTTTAATTGCGCAGGATGTAAGAAAGATCATTCCTGAAGTGGTTGTAGGAGATGAAGCGAAAGAAACTATAGGTATGAACTACGCTGAATTGGTTCCCGTCCTAATTAACGCAATAAAAGAACAACAACAACAAATTAATGACTTGAAAAAAGATATCCAGGTACTAAAAGAAAAAAAATAGTAAAAAAGTGGTTGCTACCAACATGAATCTTATTCAACGAAGTCTAAAGATGCTTATAAGTCCGAAATATCGAAAACATTTTGCAGCAAGCTTGATTTTTCTTTCTATTCACTGTTTGATGTTTAGCCAGGCTAAAATAGTAATGAATGGTGCTAAAATGAATGTGGTAAATTCTGGCTATGTAGTAACCAATGACATATCATTAACTAGCACCAGCTCAGTAAATATTAGCAGTTCAACTATTAAGATTTCAGGAAGTATTGTTAACACCGCAGGAAATTTTGATGTAACAACGGGTACGGTTGAAATGAATGGCTCGTCTGCCCAAAATATACCAGTTAATGCTTTTGCAACTAATAAAATAAAGAATCTTATAATAAGCAACGATGTTACTTTAGGTGGCCAGGACAGCTTAACGGGTGTGCTTTCTTTTGGCAGCAACAACAAAGCTTTTGCAACAAGCGGCTTTTTAACTCTAAAATCTACAAGTGCTGGTACCGCGAGGGTTGCTGATCTTACGAATGCAGGCTCAGCTTCAGGTAATTCAATTACAGGTAACGTAAAAGTGGAAAGATATGTTGAAGCAAGGCGTGCATGGAGGTTATTGACTGCGCCGGTTAACGCAAATACACAAACTATTAATGATGCATGGCAGGAAGGTCAAACAACAACTAATAATCTTCCCGGGTTTGGAACACATATTACAGGTGGCAGTATAGCAAATGGTTTCGACCAGGGAGTTAATTTAAATCCTTCTCTTAAAGTTTATAGCGCAGGTGCATGGGTAGGCCTGTCAAATACAAATGCAACGTCTATCACAAATCATTCGGGATACATGATTTTTATACGTGGAGGAAGAGATGTTGATATCAGCCAGGGGATTTATGCCACGCCAACCAGTACTGTTCTACGCTCCATCGGGCAGTTAAAAGCTTATTCTCAAAGTTATACAATAGCACCAACAGGATTCACCGTTATTGGTAATCCATATGCATCTCCGCTTAACCTTTACGATGTTGCTAAATCAATTTCCAGTAATGTGCAGGATAATTTCTATTTGTGGGACCCAAAAATTACGGGAACAAATGGGGTAGGAGGTTATGTAAACATAAGCTGGAATGGCAGTTCATATGATATCACTCCATCCTCGGGTGGCAGCGGGTTAAATCAATATGTGTCATCAGGTTTTGCTTTCTTAGCGAAAACGATAGATGGCGCAACTGCAGGTACGCTGGTAATCAAGGAAACTGATAAAGCAACTGTTCAGGGTTTGAGTGCAAGGCCTGCAGGCAATGGTTCTGTTTCAACTTTAAGAACAAACCTGTATGCTAAAAACGATGATGGAACTATACCGTTAGTTGACGGAATTTTAAACACTTTTGCAGATACATATTCCAATTCAATCGATAAGTACGATGCAGTTAAGCTAAAAAATATTTCAGAATGCCTGGCAAGCCAAAGGCAAGGCCAATTACTTGTAGCGGAAAGAAGACAGCCGGTAACCAGTGCTGACACTATAATTTTGTACCAGCTTCAAATGAAGGTAAAGTCTTACCGGTTTGAGGTATTAGCAGATAATTTCAATACCAACGGATTAACTGCAGTTTTGGAAGACAGCTATACAAATACCAGCATCCCGATAGATCTGCAGGGACGCACCACATTTGATTTTAATGTTATAAATGTAGCCGGCTCTTATTATCCAAAGCGGTTTAGGATAGTGTTTAAGCAGGCATCTGTATTGCCGGTTACTTTTACAAAAGCAAGAGCAATTGAAGAGAATAATAATATTAAAGTAGAATGGCAAACAGAAAATGAAGCCGGCATTCAGCAGTACGAAATAGAAAAATCTTCAGATGGACAAAGCTTTAATAAAACCAAAACGGTTTTGGTTAATCAAAATAAAAGGAGCTCATCAAATTTTTATAATTGGTTAGATGAATCAGTATATGAAGGCAACAATTTTTACCGTATAAAAAGCACAAGCATAAACGGCGAAATTAAGTACAGCGCAGTAATGAAGGTGTTTATGCCTAAGCAAAATTCGGAGATAGTTTTAGAAACAAATGTTATTATAAACAATGAAGTGATTCTTTTAATAAAAAATATGCCTAAAGGTGCGTACGGTCTAAGTATCATAAATAATTCAGGACAGGTAATGTACACTAAAAAGATAGAACATGCAGGCGGAAGCAGCACGGAAAAAATTCAACTCAATAAAAATATAATTGCAGGCGTATATCATGTAAGCATTGTTAAACCAGATCTCTCAAGTTTAACAATGAAGTTATTGGTTAGATGATAACATTTTTAGTAGTTCTTTTAAAACATCTATGCTTTGATGTCTTCAATCAATGCCATGTCAGCGTTGGTGCTCTGTACAATAAAATTATAGATACTAATACCAATTTTTCGCCGTTTTTGATAAGGCATTATCACTTCTTTAAGTAAATGAAAATTT
>CAXSEB010000306.1:0-2831 GCA_964235805.1 uncultured Chitinophagaceae bacterium
GCTTGTGAAGGATAAAATTATAACTAACATAATAAACCAAAATATCCAGCCCCATATTACTGCCGCCACATACAGCATACCTGAAAGTTTGAACAGGCATAAATCTTTTAAAAAGAGGATAAAAAAAATCTATTAACTGTGTGATCTTTTTTTTCAGAACGGCAATTTTTTAAAATTAATGACTGAAACCTGATTGTGAAAGTGGATCAAAAATTAAAATGTGTAACGTATAGCAATACCTCCCCAGCTTGTATACCTGTCACCATAATACTTAGTCAACTGGATGGAAGGCTGATAATCTAATGATAAATTTAAAGGTGCAGTGTTAATTTTATAATCTATACCTATCACGCCATCTATGCCAACAGAAGTAAAACCCATGTGTTTATGGTTATATAAAGCAATGTGAGCACCCGGGCCTACGTACCACTGTAAGCCACGGATATCAATCAGGTTATCATGTATTTCATATAAGCCGGTTATCCGTGCGCCTTCGTCATAGAAATATCCGAGAAATTCCACTGCTTTTTTATCAAGACTAATAAAATGTTTTACGGTAATAGCAGTGGGATAAAACTTTAAACCAACGGCTGTAAAATATTCTGAAGAGTTAATACCGGAGCTTTTTTGTGCAACTAATTTTGAAGAGACAACAACGACAAACGCAGTTAAGAGAACTAGTACTTTTCTCATGACAAATTTTAAGTTTGAACAGTAAAATTAATGCAAATGTTTATGCCCTTTTTAAACGGCTTATATAATTAGTTATACATTTCTTTTTGTAAAGATTTTACTCTTTCATCAGCTAGGTATTCATCGTAAGTACACAACCTGTCTATCATGCCTTTTGGCGTAATCTCAATTATGCGGTTGGATACTGTTTGTGAAAACTGGTGATCATGTGTAGTGAATAGAACAATTCCGGGAAAAGATATCATTCCATCATTGAAGGCTGTTATGCTTTCCAGGTCAAGGTGATTTGTTGGCTCATCCAATATAACAACGTTGGGGTTTTGCAGCATCATCCGGCTGATCATGCAACGCACTTTTTCGCCTCCGCTTAATACGCTTGTTTTCTTAACTATTTCATCGCCGCTGAATAACATTCTTCCAAGAAATCCTCTTAAAAAATCTTCATCAACATCAGTAAAATGAGGCGGCACATACTGCCTTAACCAATCCATTAATGTAAGATTTCCTGTAAAAAAAGCAGTGTTATCATTAGGAAGATATGCTTTGGTTATGGTTGTGCCCCATTCAAATTTGCCGGTATCAGCGGGCATCTTATTATTTATTACCTCAAAAAAAGAAGTTAATGCTACGGGATCTTTACTTATAAATGAAATTTTTTGTCCCTTTACTATATCAAAAGAAATATCTGAGAACAAAGCTCTTCCATCAATTTTCTTAGAGAGCTTCTGAACATTTAAGATTTGGTTTCCTGCGTCTCTTTCCGGCTTGAAAATTATGCCAGGGTATTTCCTGTTACTTGGTGTAATATCTTCAAACACCAATTTATCAAGCGCCTTCTTACGTGAAGTTGCCTGCTTTGATTTTGATGCATTGGCACTGAAACGGGCAATAAATTCAAGAAGATCTTTCTTTTTCTCTTCCATCTTTTTATTTTTATCACCTGCCTGCCTTGCCGCCAGTTGACTGCTCTCATACCAGAAGGTATAGTTACCAGTATATATCTTTATTTTGCGCTTATCCACGTCGGCAACATGGGTACAAACAGCATCTAAAAAGTGGCGATCATGACTCACCACCAAGACTATATTCTCATAATCAGCCAGAAAATTTTCAAGCCATAAAATGGTTTCGACATCAAGGTTATTAGTAGGCTCATCTAATAATAAAATATCAGGATTTCCAAAAAGTGCCTGGGCAAGCAATACTCTTACCTTTATATTTCCGCCGATATCTTTCATCAGCTTTTGATGCAGATCTTCTTCAACACCTAATTCATTTAATAATGTGGCAGCATCACTTTCAGCAGTGTAACCGCCCATTTCACCAAATTCCGCTTCCAACTCGCCTGCCTTCATTCCATCTTCTTCATTAAAATCTTCTTTAAGATATATTGCATCTTTTTCCTTCATCACCTGCCACATTCTTTTGTGGCCCATTAGCACTGAGTCCATAACAGTTATCTCATCAAATTCAAAATGATTTTGGCTTAACACGGCCATGCGCTCGCCTGGCGAAATGCTTACTGTGCCTTTGTTCGGCTCAATTTCGCCGCTTACAATTTTTAAAAAAGTTGATTTTCCGGCACCGTTGGCACCTATAATTCCATAACAGTTTCCTTTGGTAAAGCTGAGGTTAACTTCATCAAACAAAACCCTTTTACCATAAGCTAACGTTACGTTATTTACACTGATCATGCTGCATCCTTTTTTGGAGGCGCAAAGCTAACTATTAAGAATTAAAAATTAGGAATGAAAAAAGGAGACAACAGGTCATATAAACAACCTGCCATCTCCTTTAGCTTAAACTACAAAACTAAAACCGTGTTGAAAAGCCGACGTTTATTACATAATCAGCAAATGCAGCATCTCCTCTTACAAACGTTTTACGTATTTCGCTGTTCTCTTTATCAGTAACACTTTGTGTACGATTGCGAACAATTACCACAGGTACTGAGGCAAAAAAACTGCTTTTACCGAAGGCATAGTTAATCGCAGGTTCTATTGACCAAACGTAGCCTGGGCGGCGAAAGTCGCCACTGCCGCCAATAAGATCATAAACCGGGATACCTTCCAATCTTGCGCCAGCAGCTACAGATAAGCCTTTCAGGTGTTTAAATGTATAATCAAATCCACCTCTTG
>CAXSEB010000307.1:0-2818 GCA_964235805.1 uncultured Chitinophagaceae bacterium
ATTGACATTGACACCGCAGGTGATTTTGAAATGCTGTTAAATAAAATAAATGATATTTGATTCTTACAGATGTGTGACTTGAAAAATGAAAATTGATAAGTGGATAAAGTTGAATACTAAGCAAAGATGTTGATCGAACTAAAACACAGAACTTTGTGGCTTCATTAAATAACTTACACTTGTTGAAAGATAATTATGGCAGAACGATTAATTATTTAAGGCTTGCTGTAACAGACAAGTGTAATCTCCGTTGTTTTTATTGCATGCCTGAAAATGGATTGAACTGGCTTGACAGGAAAGAACTGATGACTTATGAAGAAATGGTGCACATCTGTTCCCTGCTCGTGAATATGGGAATTGAAAAAATAAGAATTACCGGAGGTGAGCCATTTGTAAGAAAAGATATTATGCAGTTCTTAACTGCTTTATCAAAGCTGAAAGGCTTGCAGCAACTAACTCTTACAACAAACGGAATACTCACCTCTCCGCATGTTCCTGAATTAAAAAGAATAGGTGTTAAATCAGTAAACCTTAGTGTTGATACATTAGACCGCAACCGCTTTTTTTCTATTACCAGGCGTGATAAACTACCGGAAGTATTAAAAACTTTAGACAGTTTACTATGTCATCATATCGAAACCAAATTGAATGCTGTTGTGATGGATGGAAAAAACATAGAAGATATCATTCCTCTTGTTCATCTTACCAAAGAACTGCCGGTAAGCGTTCGCTTTATTGAAGAGATGCCTTTTAATGGTGACGCAGAGCATCGCCCGGGTTTGTTATGGGATCATTTACAAATTCTGAATAAAATAAAGGAGCACTATCCCGGCATTAAGAAAATTCCTGATCCGCCTTTTTCCACCTCCTGCAATTATCATATACCCGGCCATAAAGGAAGCATAGGCATTATCGCGGCATATACACGCTCTTTTTGCGGCACTTGTAACCGCATAAGAATTACGCCCTTGGGAGAATTAAAAACATGTTTGTATGATGATGGCGTGTTCAATATAAAGAGCCTGGTAAGAGAAGGCTTAAATGAAAATGAGTTGAAAACGGTTTTATTAAAAGCATTTGATCACCGGCCGAAAGATGGCTGGGAAGCAGAACAATTAAGAGCAGAAAAGCATCCTGTGCATGAATCAATGGCTACTATTGGTGGATAAAACTTACAAATCTAACAAGATGATACTTGTTGAAGAAGCAGAAAAAATAATTCTTTCACAGGTAAGAGATTATGGCACAGAAAGCATTCCTTTTGAAAATTCAATGAATGGTGTGTTAGCAGAAGATCTTATTGCTGACAGGGATTTGCCGCCGTTTAACAGGGCTACGTTGGATGGCATTGCAATAAATTATGAGTCATTTGAAAATGGAATACGTTTATTTAAAATAAAAGCAACACAGGCCGCAGGAGATATTCCCATCAATATAAATCATCCCGATGAATGTATTGAAATAATGACTGGCGCTGCATTACCAGGTACCACCGATACTGTAATTGGTTACGAAGACCTTCATATGCAAAACGGTTTTGCAACAATAACATGCGCATCGGTAAACAAACGACAAGGCATACATGCAAAGGGAAAGGATAAAAAGAAAAATGAAGTTATTGCAACCGCTAACCAGCTTATCACACCGGTATTAATAAATATGGCCGCATCAATTGGCAAAACAAATCTTCTTGTAAAAAAGCTACCAAAGGTTTCAGTTATTTCTTCGGGAGATGAATTGATTGAAGTTAATGAAACACCTTTGCCATATCAGATCAGGCGTTCTAATAATTATATGGTGAAAACAACATTAATGCAATATAATTTGTACGCTGATACGCTGCATATGCCTGACGACCTTGAGATAACAAAACAAAAGCTCAGCGATTGTTTACTAAATTACGATGTGATTATTTTAAGCGGTGGCGTATCAATGGGTAAATTTGATTACATACCACAGGCTTTACAGGAGCTGTCTGTAAACAAACTTTTTCATAAAGTGAAGCAACGGCCGGGTAAGCCATTTTGGTTTGGTAAACATGTAAATGGTGCGTTAGTATTTGCATTGCCAGGCAACCCTGTTTCTACCTTGATGTGTTTATCCCGGTATATTATACCATGGTTAAAAGCTTGTCTGGGCGTACATCTGAGGCTGAATAGTTATGCAATATTAAATACAGATGTAACTTTCAAACTTCCTTTACAATATTTTATGCAGGTGAAGCTGAATGTAAATACGGAAGCAAATTTATTGGCTACACCTGCGGAAGGAAACGGCTCAGGTGACTTTGGTAATTTATTAGAGAGCGATGCTTTTATGGAACTTCCGATGAAACAAAATAATTTTGCAAAAGGAGAAGTGTTCAGGGTTTGGCCCTTTAAAAATATACTTCTCTAACAAATTAATAAGGTATAATATGAATGAGTTCTCTCATTTAAATGAAAAAGGTTTAGCAACAATGGTTGATATAAGTGAAAAGAAAACAACACAGCGCACTGCCATAGCAAGAAGCATAATTGTATTACCTTCTGAAGTGTTAGAAAAATTAATTGATGGCGATATTCAAACAAAAAAAGGGTCAGTTTTTCAAACAGCAATAATTGCAGGAATAATGGCAGCAAAAAAGACCGGTGAGCTGATTCCTTTGTGCCATCCCCTGGGGTTGGATAATTGTAATGTTGACATTAATATCAACAACAATGAGCTTATAATTAATTGCACTGCGGGCATTACGTCAAAAACCGGCGTTGAGATGGAAGCATTAGTAGGAGCTTCAATTGCAGCATTAACTGTGTATGATATGTGTAAAGCATTAAGC
>CAXSEB010000308.1:0-2778 GCA_964235805.1 uncultured Chitinophagaceae bacterium
TAAAAAGCTACATCAACTTTTTTGCCGTCCACTCTGTATACTTTCTACATAACCATACAGCATAAACATTAAATAAAACAGTACCAGAATTGGTCACTTTTATTTATAATAATTTGAGTTGTTTTGACATGCTCTAAAACAAAAAAGCCTTCAAAATCATTTTATTTGAAAGCTTTTGATACAATTTAGCATGATTTTCCAGCGGAGAGTGAGGGAATTGTACCTTAATCTCCAATTCACTTATTATCAGCAACATGTAAGTGGTTTAAATTTATGACTCACCGGATTACTCACCACTTTTATTGAAGTGCAAACAATGAGTAAATATAGCTAATTTATAGAAGTTTTCTTTACTTAAAGATTGGCTTTCTTGCTTGTAGGTTTATCAAATTACATTCCCAATTGCGACATTTGTCGTAAACTTTGCGACGGTTTGTATACCTTTATTCAATTAATAGTTCCTTATGAGCAAAAGCATTCAAGCCTTTAATAACATTTCTTATCAGTCCGTTGACGACAAAGACATTCTCAAATTAATTGACATAGTGCGCAAAGGTTTATCCAGCGATTCTTTTTACAGTTCTATTTTAGTCAATTTCTCCTTCTCTCTTTCCGATTGGGCTGGCTTTTTGCACCTTTCAGAAAGAACCTTGCAACGCTACCGTATCACACACAAGACCTTTGAACCGATTCAATCTGAAAAGATACTGGAACTTACCATGCTTTTCAGCTATGGCATTTCGGTTTTCGGCGACAAAGCCAATTTTGAGACCTGGCTGGAGTCCATCAACATTGCATTGGGAAGTGTTAAGCCCAAGGACCTTTTAGACACCAATTACGGTATAAATTTATTAAAGGATGAATTGACAAGAATAGAACACGGTGTTTTAGCATGATAGTCTACCGCTTAAGCAAGGAGCAATACAAAAATGATCTTTCCGGTAAAGGAGCCGAAAAAGCAGGCGGCAGGTGGAATAGTAAAGGATCAGCCATGCTTTATACCAGCGCCTCCAGAGCACTATGTACGGCTGAAGTGGCAGTGCATACGCCACTTGGAGTGGTACCAAAAGATTATCATTTGGTCACAATAGAGTTTCCGGATTCCGTTCCAATACATACCTTAGAATTAAATGATCTTCCTGCTGACTGGAAATCATTTCCTCATCTGCACGCTACCCAGGAGATAGGAGATCAGTTTATTGCTAAAGGGCAGTTTGTGGTTATGAAGGTTCCTTCAGCGGTGATCCATGGGGATTACAATTACCTTATTAATCCTTTGCACGCGTTATTCCCTCAGATTAAAATTGTAACCACTGAACCCTTTGGATTTGATGAGCGGTTGTTCATAAGGTGAACAGGCAAAAACTTTGTTCTATGTTAGATACTTAAAGATAACTAAAGACTGACATATCCAGAACGCTCGCACAGTTTTAGAAAGTTTGTCCAATAATAAGCTGGACTTTAGCAAAAAAAGAACCTTCTGCGAAATTGTCGGGCATGTAACTTTATAATGACTAAATACAATCTGGTTAGTCAATATGATAGGTAATGCTGAGTCGGGGAACTTATGATTACGGAGTTAAAGACAAAAGTTTTTTGCTTATCTACAATAATGGCATTATACAATTCGTCAAGTTTGTTAGGGTTTACTTTTTGAATGGTTTCCAGAAACAGCCATTGGTGTGAAGGTGATAACAATACTTTTCAATGGCACAGCTGCAAGGAAGACTAACAAAGGCAGAAAATTACCTGGCAAATCTAAAGACGCCGTCATGATTTATTCAGCTTCCTTGCTATAAAAAGAAAGTAATATCTTGCTACAGTAACTTTCAAATGAATACAAGCAACCATATGAATAATTTTAATAACCATCGCCGAAGATTTATTAAAGGTGCCGTGGCAACACTTGCTTTATCTGCTTTAGGTACCAGCGGAATGAGTTTCATCTCTCCCAACAAAACATATCGCGTTGCATTAATAGGAACGGGGTGGTATGGAAAAGGTGATTTGTTTAAATTAATCCAGGTAGCTCCGGTAGAGGTTGTTGCACTTTGTGATGTAGATAAAAACCAGCTTTCCGAAGCTGCTAAAATGGTAAGTCAGCGGCAGAAGTCGGGAAAGACGCCAAAACTTTATGGTGATTACCGGAAGATGCTTTCAGAAAACCAACTCGATATTGTACTAATCGGAACGCCGGATCATTGGCATGCATTAACAGCGATTGAAGCCATGAAAGCCGGAGCTCATGTATATGTTCAAAAACCGATAAGTGTAGATGTAATTGAAGGAGAAGCTATGGTGGCTGCTTCACGTAAGTACAACAGGGTGGTGCAGGTAGGCACACAACGCCGAAGTACCCCTCACCTTGTAGATGCCAAAAAAAATATTGTTGATGCCGGCTTGTTAGGCAAGGTGCATCATGTTGATATGTGCTGCTACTACCACATGCGCAACAACGCAAATCCTGCATTACAACCGGTTCCTGACTTCCTGGATTATGAGATGTACTGCGGACCCGCACCACTTCTCCCTTATGTGGGGATACCTCATATCGGAGGCTGGCGTTCACGCATGGAATATGGGAATGGAATAATGGGCGACATGTGCATTCACATGTTTGATGCGACAAGATGGATGCTTGGATTGGGATGGCCTAAACGTATCAGTTCAACCGGTGGCATTTATGTGAGCAAAGGAACACGCTCCAATATTTCAGATACCCAATCCGCGCTGTTTGAGTATGACGACCTGAATTGTAGCTGGCAACACAGAACATGG
>CAXSEB010000309.1:0-2769 GCA_964235805.1 uncultured Chitinophagaceae bacterium
TTATTGAAATGAATTTTTTACCTGATGTATATGTGCATTGTGAAAAATGCAATGGCAAAAGATACAACAGGGAAACGCTCGAGATACGATACAAAGGAAAATCAATAAGCGATGTACTTGATATGACTGTTGAAGAAGCAGTGGAATTTTTTCAAAACGTTCCTTATATATACCGCAAAATCAAAGTTTTGGAAGAAGTTGGCCTTGGCTACATAACTTTAGGCCAAAGTGCTGTAACGCTTAGTGGTGGCGAAGCACAGCGGGTTAAGCTTTCTACAGAATTAGGTAAAAGAGATACGGGTAAAACGTTTTACATTCTTGATGAACCTACAACAGGATTGCACTTTCAGGATATACAACACCTTGCTGATGTTTTAAATAAACTGGTTGATAGGGGAAACACCGTACTGGTGATAGAACATAACATGGATATAATAAAAATTGCTGATTACATAATTGATGTTGGCCCAGAAGGAGGCGATAATGGCGGAAGAATATTATTTGAAGGAACTCCTGAAGAATTGATAAATAATAAAGAGAGTTATACTGCAAAATTTTTAAAACAGGAATTAAAAACCGATGATTAAAGAAAGCAGAGTTTTTATAAAGCTAAAAGTTTGTGGTTTTAGAGGTTACAATACACAATATGTGTATGCTTGCCAGGGTTAGCTTTATTATCGCTCTGCTTTGTTATTTCAAATGATTTATTGTTTAAAATCTTCCGGGGCACCTAAGTTGCCTTTTCCCTTTTTTTGAAAGATCATTTGCGCTATTGCTTCCTAATCCAAATCCAACTTTCATCAGCATTGAAAAAAAAGAATCGTTTTGCTTTGGATTTCCTCTTTGTTCGCCTGGCGCAAACCTGCTAAGGCCCGGAGTTACAACCCCATATACTTTATCGTGAATATTTCTTGCTATCGCTGCATTTGCAGGAGTAAGGTATTTATCGAATAAATCCGGATCTATATAATTGGTACTTACATCGTCTATATAATCTGTAAAGCTTTTTCTTGCCAGTATCTCAAAACTTACGTTTACTTTTTCAGAAATAAAATATTTTAAGCCACCGCCTATTAGTACTATTGGTTGTGTGAGCTTGTATGATCTTCTTTGAGGATACTCGTCCATTCCCTGCCCTTCTGTACGCAGAGGTTTTAAATAATACCATGATTTTATTCCATTAACATCCGTTAGCGAGCCTTGTGGGTTAAAATGAAATACACCAGCACCTATAGAAAAATACGGTTGAAGTTTACCAGGGTAATCTTCATTATTTCTTTTTAAATAAATGAATGGGAAAACTTCTGCAACAATATATGCCTCTGATAATGTTGATCTGAAATCTAAATTTCTTTGTTTGCGAAACAATTCGAAAATACCTTTTGTATTAATAACATCATCTTCTGCCTGCAAAAAACCAGTTTGTGCAGCCAGTCTAAAGCCAAGCCAATCATTTGGATGAACACATATAAATCCGCCTTTTACAATCTTAGTAAATTCAAGATTAACGTCTTTAATAAACCTAGTGCCTTTACCTGCGTTACCTCCTAAGTCGCCTAGAAAAAAAGATGGACCCATAGTGAAACCTGCTTCCCACTTAGCGCTGTGCAAATCGTTTTGAGCAAAGCCTTTAAACGTTATAAAGTGAAGAAAAAAAGTTAGTAAGCACGAGAGTATAAAAGGGTGCACACAATGTTTCATCAGGAACCCAGATTAGTTTTTATAGGTTGAATTGTTAGTATACTATGCGGAAGTATATGGCAAGAAAACGTTTCTTCTACTGATTTATTGCATCGGGGGGTGCCGTAAGAAGCATCTCTATATGTTCAATGCCATCTTCAAGGTAGATATCGCTCGTTTTAATAAATCCCAAAGATTCGTAAAATCCTTTTAAATAAAGTTGTGCGCCGATAGCAATAGAAAGTCTTCCATATATTTTATGGGCACGCTCAATTGATCTTTGCATAAGCTCTTTGCCAACACTCTTTCCTCTTACAGATGGAGACGTAACAACTCTGCCTATGGAAGGTTCTTTGAAAGATAATCCTGACGGAAGTAATCTTGAGTAAGCAAGCAATTTATTGCTATCCCAACCCATTAGATGATAACAATGCTGATCCTTATCATCACAATCCTGGTACGGGCAATTTTGCTCTACTACAAAAACTTCATTTCGTAGCTTCAGTATATTATATAACTCATAGTTCGTTAACTCAGTAAAACTCTTACAATTCCAGGTAATCATTTTGCAAAGAAATAAGTAATAAGTAGTAAGGTTTAAGTTATAAGTCGTGAAAGAAAAACAGTTATTATTAAATTACCAAATTGTCAAATTATCAAATCAATATCCGTATTTATCCTTCCATCTCTCTTTTAAAAACTTCCTTAACTCTTCTTCTCTTGCATTTTTACCAGGCTCGTAAAATGCGGTATTCTTTATCTCATCTGGTAGAAACTCCTGTAAAATGAAATTGTTATTAAAGCTATGTGCATACTTATAATCCTTGCCATAGTCAAGGTTTTTCATAAGCTTTGTAGGAGCGTTTCTTATATGCAATGGAACCGGCAAATCACCATGTTTCTTCACAGCCGCAAATGCTTCCTCAATAGCCATATAAGCACCGTTACTTTTAGGAGATGTGGCAAGATAAACAGCACATTGAGAAAGTATAATTCTGGATTCAGGATAACCAATCATGTTTACTGCCTGAAACGTATTGGTTGCCAGCAAAAGCGCATTGGGATTGGCGTTTCCAATATCTTCGCTGG
>CAXSEB010000310.1:0-2768 GCA_964235805.1 uncultured Chitinophagaceae bacterium
ATGATCCGCAATCAGACACAAGGTCAAAAAAAGCAGACATACCTACTTCTAATGGTGAGGTGGCTTTCTTTAATGATGACTCAAACGCATACGTGATTAATAGCGGGATGCAGTTGTTTCAATTTAATCCCACGTTAAACGCCTGGAATCAAAAAAATGATTTTCCGGGGAACCCAAGAACAGCAGCTTTGGGTATGAATATAGGCAATACAGGATATGTTTTTGGTGGCTCGGACAATGTGCCTGTAAATGGTTATTATGTCTATTTAAAAGATCTTTGGAAATATAAATCGATAAACGATACCTGGACAAGAACCAACGATTTTCCCGGCTTTGAAAGAAGTACTAATATTGGTTTTAGCATAAATAATTCTTTATATCTCGGAGGAGGTTTGAATCAAACGATGTTTCCGGACGACTGGTGGGAATATCAGACTGAACAAGTGTTACCACTTACTCTTACCAACTTTACCGGAGTATTGAATCATGATAAGCAAGTTAAATTGAATTGGCAGTCGGCGAACGAAGTAAACACAAAAAACTTTATCATACAAAGAAGTGCGAATGGTTCAGCTTTCTCTGATATAGGCAAAGTAAAATCAGCTAACACGCCAGGTACAAACGCTTATAATTTTACAGACTATAATCCACTTCAGTCAATCAATTATTATAGGTTAAAAATGGAGGATAAGGATGGTCGGTTTACTTACAGCAATATTATACCCATTAAAATAAGTGGTTTCGATATTAGATTATCTGTTTATCCAAATCCTGCTCATAATGCAGCTACTGTTTTGTTTAATTCAATTGGTAATAATAAGTATGCGATTAATCTTAGAGATTTAACAGGTAGGTTAATTAAGCATGTTGAAGGAATATCAACACCTGGCACAAA
The DNA here is from genome assembly GCA_964235805.1 of uncultured Chitinophagaceae bacterium. Taxonomy (GTDB): domain Bacteria; phylum Bacteroidota; class Bacteroidia; order Chitinophagales; family Chitinophagaceae; genus Ginsengibacter. The sequence goes on from CAXSEB010000310.1 coordinate 896, forward strand.
CACAATTGGCATTGATGTAAAAAGTTTCTCAAAGGGAATTTATTTTATAAACATGAATAATGAAAATGGCAGGCAAAGTATAAAATTGAATAAGCAATAAGCTATCAAGATAAAAACTTAAGCTAAGAAGAATAGGAGTTTTCACTGTTTGTGTTTTTACGCAAGCGGTGATAATAATATCGCACCTCTTCAAATAATTGATGTTACCGGCAGAAAACTGAAAGAAGAAAAAATCAGTTTAAATGGAAACAGGTCGTTTTCGATTAATATAAAAGATTTGCCAAAAGGTGTTTATAATTTATTGTTGAAAAGTAAAAATAAAAATGAACACCAAAAGTTTGTAAAGCAATAAATCTGCGAAGCAAAAAACAAAGATGAAGCGATAATTAGACCTCCCCATTCATGCGAAAAACGATGAGTGGGGTTTATTGTAAGAGTGACTCGTAAAAATGGAAAGATAATAAATAGAATTTTAATGAAAGTGTTTTGAATAAGTACACAAGTGTAATCATTTTGCTGATTAGTAGCTTTATGGCCTCGTCAGCAGCACGAGCGCAAATACTAATTGCACATTACCCCTTAACTATTAATAAAAATGACCTCACCGGCAACTTCGGTTCTATGGTCTTTGGCAATAATGGAACTCCACCGCCTTCAATGGCTTGTGCAAATGGTACTTATACTGCCCTTTCTCTTAACGATGGCTTTGGTACGTTCAGTACACCCTCCATAGAGCCATTATTTAATCAGTCTAATTTTGAAATTGATTTTAATTTCACTCCGCATTCGATCCCTTCTGGTAATCTATTTCCCATGCCCGTGATCACTCTCGGGCCTTCCTGGAGAACTATTGGCGTTTGTATTTCACAAACCGGGCTAATAGGAATAATTTATAATAATGATCATTACATCTTTTCAACAACGACAGCTGTTGTTGGTCAATCATATTCTGTTTCTCTTCAATATTTAGCCCCTTCTTATAAGTTACAAATAGATAATGTGATAGTGTTAAACAGCGTGCTACCTGCTTTGGCTTTTCCTCCTGCAGGCAATGGTGATCTTAAACTATATGCTGCCAACGGTAGCAATGGTACGGCTTTTAATGGATGCCTGGATAGTCTTAAAGTTTATAGTTGTCCTGTAATAAACTCGAGTGTTTCCATCGCAGCGTCGCAAACCAATATTTGCAACAATGACAAAGTTACTTTCACAGCATCATCTCAAAACAAAGGAACACAACCAGCTTACCAATGGAAACTGAATGGCCTAAATGTTGGCACAAACGATTCCGTTTTAATTGACTCAACACTGAATAATAATGATAGTATAACGTGTACGCTCATAAGTAATGCGCCTTGTGTAATGACTCCGTCTGTTACCAGCAATGCTATAAGCATTTTAGTGCGACACTGCTCTCTATTTAATTGTAATGATGCCGGCATTATTACGAATGATACCACAGTATGCACAGGAACTCCATTACAACTAATGGCTAAAAAATCCTTAACGTACAGTTGGAGTCCGGGAAAGGATTTAGATGATTCAACCATTCAAGATCCTTTAGTAACCGCAGCCACTTCAAAAACATATTATTTAGAAACTACCAATATCTCAGATAATCTTATCGTCAACGCAGATTTTGAACAAGGTAACACCGGATTTAATTCCACGTACACTTATTGTAATGCCGGTAATTGTTTATATCCTCTAGCCAGTAACGGGTATTCCGTTGGAAATGATGCATTTTTTTTTCATAACTTATTTCAGGGGAAAGACCATACATCAGGCGCTGGCGATTTTCTGATCATTAATGGAGCCGATCCGAATCTCACAGTATGTAAAAAGACGATTAATGTATTACCTAATACCGACT
>CAXSEB010000311.1:0-2767 GCA_964235805.1 uncultured Chitinophagaceae bacterium
TATACTGTAAGAGCAGATGCTTACTGGCCTAATGATTTTGGTTTATATAATATGGCGGGGAATGTTGCGGAGTGGACCTCTTCATTATATTATGAAGGCGGATACAATTTCCAACATGATATGAATCCCGACATTCGCTGGAATGCAAAGGATTCTGATCCTCCACGCATGAAGCGTAAAGTAGTTCGTGGCGGAAGCTGGAAAGATGTTGGACATTTTTTACAGACCAGTACACGCAGTTATGAATACCAGGACACTGCTAAATCTTATATAGGATTCCGTTGTGTGATAGACTTACCTCCTGCATCTAAAAAAGGCAAAAGATAGATTACATTTCTAAATAATTTACTGATTAAATTATAACCCGTTTTTAAGCTAATTAAGAACGGGTTATTATTCTGCTTAAATATTTCAAACAAAACAATCCCACTTAAAAACCTTAAAATTTAAAAAAACATGTCAGTTAAAATTCCTTCTAACATCAGTAAATGGATGGATGTTGCCGTTTCAATAGCAGCGTCAGCAGTTATCTTCGGTGCTTTGCAAAAGATTTTACACACGCCTATAGCCGATCTTTGGTTAAAAATTGGTTTATATACTGAAGCTCTTATTTTCCTACTTTATGGTATTCTTTATTTAATATATCCTCCTGTAAAAGAGGAATTTGAAGGACAGCATGGAGCAAAAGCGGTTCCCATAGGAAATCCTGCTTTAAATAATATGGAGAAAATGTTACAGGAAGCTGACATTACCCCTGCTAATCTTAAAAGACTGGGTGAAGGATTTCAAAAATTAGGTACCAGTGTATCAGGAATAACTGATGTTAGCGATGTAGTAAAAAATACAGGTGATTTTAGTAATAAAACCAAGGAAGCAACACTGGCTATTGGTACTATGGCTTCAGCATTCACCAGCAGTGCCAATACAATGGCTTCATTTAATAATGCTTCAGAAAGTGCTAAAGGTTTTCATGAACAAGTTCAGGTTCTTACAAAAAATCTCGGATCATTGAATACAATTTATGAGCTTGAATTAAAAGAAAGCAATAATCATCTGAAAGCTTTAAATGGCTTCTATGGTAAAATGGCTGAAGCGAGTGAAGCAATGATGGCCAGTGTTGATGATGCAAACAGAGCTAAACAGCAAATTGGTACACTTGCCAATAATCTTGGTAAATTAAATGCAGTTTATGGAAATATGCTTACCGCTATGCAAGGCAGGTAAAGTATACATATAGAAATCTATCCAAACAATATTCAGTAAAAATTATTAATTAATTAGTTATGGCTTTACCTAAAGAGCCCCGGCAGAAGATGATCAACCTGATGTACCTCGTGCTTACCGCACTTCTTGCATTAAATGTATCATCCGAGATTTTAAATGCATTTAAAGTAGTAGATGCAAGTTTGATTACGTCAAATACAAATATTACTAATGGAAATAACACCCTGTATAAATCTTTACAGGCCAAGTTGGCTGACCCTGTTACATCGGAGAAAGCAAAACCTTGGAATGAAAGAGCAATGCAGGCTAAAAAACTTTCTGATGGGTTAGATTCATATATTAACCAGTTAAAAACGGATCTTAAGAAAGAAGCGGGTTCAAAAATGGTTAAGGTAGATGGACAGGACAGAGAGCAATTCAAAGAAGATGATCTTGAGGCTGCTACCCGTTTATTTGGTGCAGGAGAAGGTGGCAAAAAGCAAGGGGTTGAATTGGAAAATAAATTGAAACAGTATAGGGCTGCAATGCTTGGCATTTCACCTGAAATTAAAGCTGAATTTGAAAAAACATTTCCTGTAGATGTTAGTGTTCCAATTGGTCAGGATGGACAAAAGAAAGAATTTACTGAAGCTTTTTTTCATATGACTCCAACAGTAGCTGGTCTAACTTTATTAAGTAAATTCCAGAACAATGTAAAAAATGCAGAAAATCTTGTTGTTACTTACTGTCACAACCAGGTTGGTGCAGTTAAAGTTGTTTATGATCAATTTGCTGCCCTGGTAGGTCAGAGTTCAAATTATGTTATGCCAGGTGAAGAAGTTGAAATAACTGCAGGCGTGGGAGCTTATAGCAAGGCAGCACAACCCCAGATCACTATCAATGGCGCAGGCGCTGCAATTGATGCTGATGGCAGAGCTGTTTATAAATTCCAGGCAAGTGGCGGGGGTTCACGTTCTGTTCCTGTAAATGTTACTTATACTAAACCTGATGGTACCAAAGAAACGAAGTCTTTTGATGTAAAATACACTGTAGGAACTCCTGGTGGAGCTGCAGTAATGCTTGATAAAATGAATGTATTTTATATCGGAGTAGATAATCCTGTTACTATTGGTTCTCCTACCGGTTGGGACAAAACCACGGTGAGCATGAGTGGAGGTACGATAAGCGGATCCGGCTCTGCCAGAACAGTTCGGGTAAGTGCTGTAGGTAAAGCAAGTATAAATGTAGTGGCTGATAAAAAATCAAGTTCATTTGATTTTAGGGTTAAAAGAATTCCCGATCCCGTTTTTAAAGTCGGTTCCGGTAAAGTAAGAATGCCTTCAGTTGAATTTAAAAGCCAGCAGTATTGCCGTGCAGAACTTGAAAATTTTGATTTTGATTTGAAATTTAACATCGTGAGCGCAACGGTTTATTTTTCAGGAGCTAACTTTCCAAATGTTGCTCAAACTTCTATCTCCGGGAACAATTTAGCCGGGTTACAAACGTTTATGCAAAGATGCGGCCCTGGTTCAGTTGTTACTTTCGATAACGTAAAAGTCTCCGG
>CAXSEB010000312.1:0-2759 GCA_964235805.1 uncultured Chitinophagaceae bacterium
GGAATGCACAGCATACATGGAAGGGCTACCGCAATTGCCAGTGGATTAAAGGCTACAAGACCTGAGTTAAGTGTGTGGATTGTAACCGGAGACGGCGATTGCCTTAGTATTGGCGGAAATCATACCATACATTTGTTAAGAAGAAACTTCGATGTAAATGTATTGCTCTTCAATAACCAGATTTATGGTTTAACCAAGGGGCAGTATTCGCCAACATCAGAAAAAACAAAGGTGACCAAAAGTACTCCCTTTGGCAGCATAGATCATCCGTTTAATCCGCTTGCCTTAGCAATGGGCGCAGATGCCACCTTTATTGCAAGAAGTATGGACAGGGATCCAAAGCATTTACAGGCAATGATTCTGAGGGCGCAGGAACATAAAGGTTCTTCATTTTTAGAGATATATCAGAACTGCAACATCTTTAATGACGGAGCTTTTGAAATATTCACCGAAAAAAGTTCTAAACCGGAAGAAGCGCTGTTTTTGGAACATGGACAGCCTTTATTGTTTGGTACACAAAAAAACAAAGGAATTAAATTAGATGGATTAAAGCCTGTTGTAGTTCAACTTGATGATGGACTTAGCAAAGATGATCTATGGATACATGATGAGAACGATTTTTATAAGGCGCAGATGCTGATACGAATGTTTGATGACCCAAGAATTGAAGGACATTTTCCAAGGCCGTTTGGTGTTTTTTACAAAACCGCAAGGGCATGTTACGAAGATGTAATGGCCATGCAAATTGAAGAAACAATAGCTACAAAAGGAAAAGGAGATCTTGATAAACTTTTAAGAGGAAGGGAAACCTGGTCGATAGCGTAAATGATGAAGCAAAGCAATTGCTATTAAATAAAGAAGCCGGTAATTAATTACCGGCTTCTTTATTAAGAAATATTAAACGATTAATACAAATAATCCATTGCTACTTTATCATTAGCATTAAAATCACGATTGCCGCCATTAGAACACGCTAACATAAAAGATTCAGCACTAAAGCCTGAAGGTGTGCCTGGTATAAGATATGCACCAATACTTCCTGCCTGCTCGTTAGATTTATGTCCACCGCAACTTAAAGCACGGTTGAAATAATCAGTGTGACGGAAGCCAATGCAATGACCCATTTCATGTTGAATAACAGAAGTTACATAATCCAAATTCGGATTAGAACCATAGGCTTGCTGATTTGTATTCATCTTAATCTGGTTGTAAGGAGCACCACTTGCTGTAGGGAAGCCTGATGAACCTAAAGTGATATAACCACCTGAAGGTCCCTGGTCAAAACCTATAAGATCAATATCGCCTGTACCGCTATTTATTCTTTGAAAAGTTAACATGTGATTAGGTAAAGAATTGTAACGTGCAATAGCGGCATTTGCAGCGTTCGACCATACTGCAAGGCTTGTCAATGTACCTGATACAGAAACTGTAATAGTTCTTGGCCTTGTTACCAAATTATACGTGCGGTATTGCTCTTCATTAGCAATTAATAAAGTTGGCGAAGTAGTTTGCTGAGAAAGATTTGCACTTGTCAAGATAATATCTCCCTCAACTAAATAGCCATTATCAACTTTGCGTACATTATCTGTGCTAAAACCTTGTGCAGCAATTTGGCTTAATACCGCAGAAGAAACAGCATCTTGTGGAGATGTTATACTTTCCCTTTTACAAGAGGTGCCAATTAAGCTAATGCATAAAATTGCGAGAAGAGTTCTTGAAATAAATTTCATAGATTTTTGTTTATAAGGTGTAAAAAATAGGTGCTGTCAAATGTACGTTTAAATGACTGGAATTGAAACGTTTTTACTAACAATTTAAAAAAGAAAAAAGCAGATTATTAATTAGCTTTATTTCACGATGTTTCGCAAACTTGTTTACTTCCTCGTAAGTTTTATTTTCGCTTTCCCTTCTCTCGCTCAACAAATTACAAATGAGCAACTTTTAAATAAATATAGAGATTCTTCAATCCAAAATTATAACGCGGATTATTATTTCCTGGAAGTTAACGTCAATGAATCTCGTGCAATTGAGAATCTTATAAATAAGATTGCAATAAGAAAGTTTGGCAGAAATAGATTTATTGTTGATAAACAGAAACTTGAAAAGCTGCATTTACTTTATTCAAATTTAAAACTCTTTAGCCCTGCAAATAATTTATGGAAATTGTCTCCAAAAGCAGAGCAATTGAGTCGTTCAAATACTCGAGAAACATTTTTCCGTTTTACTATTGCTTTAAAAACAAACGACGCTGCAAAGCGCCTGCTTGAAAAATATCAAAATCGATCAACTAGTTTATTCTTTGTAAAAGATCAAAATATCATATCTCTCCTTTCTTCCTATCAAGATATTGAAAAAACTTTTTTAAACAATAAGGATGTGCTTTTCATCGATGTTCAAACGCAAAGGCCTAAAGAAGAACTCGCTCTTCCGGGTATTGACTTTTCAGCTAACAATATAACCGCAGTACATAGCCGCTATCCGTTAATTAACGGTGAAGGTGAAAATATTTCAATTAAAGAACAGGCCTATGATACTACTGATATAGACCTTAAAGGCAGGTTGTTGCCATCACCACTGGCCTCTCCTACTACAACCAACCATGCTAACCTTGTAGCAACAATCGCCGCAGGTGGAGGCAACTCAATATATTATTCAAAAGGAGTTGCCTGGGCAGCAAACATCTCTTCATCTTCGTTTGATAATGTTTTGCCTGATGAGAACAACTATTATGCAGATAATAATATCTCTGTGCAAAACCA
>CAXSEB010000313.1:0-2752 GCA_964235805.1 uncultured Chitinophagaceae bacterium
TTGAGATGAATTCAATGCCTGAAGAACTGGATAAACTTGAAAGAAGTATTCGTCAGCTGGAGATAGAACGTGAAGCAATTAAAAGAGAAAAAGATGAAGAAAAGTTGAAAGAGTTGAATACAGAAATATCTAACCTTTCTGTTGAAAGAGACACTTTTAAAGCTAAGTGGCAACAGGAAAAAGAGATTGTAGAAAAAGTACAAAATGCTAAAGCCTTAATTGAAAGCTTGAAAATGGCTGCTGAAAAAGCAGAACGGGAAGGCGATTATGGAAAGGTTGCTGAAATAAGGTATGGTAAATTACAGGAGCAGGAAAAAATAATTGCTGATTACACTGAACAGCTTGTTGATATAAGCGAAAAAAGATTGTTGAAAGAAGAAGTTGACGCTGAAGATATCGCTGAAAGTGTAGCTAAAGCAACCGGAATTCCTGTAAATAAGATGATGCAAAGTGAGCGTGAAAAATTGCTAATTCTTGAAGAAGAATTACACAAAAGAGTTGTTGGCCAGGACGAAGCCATTGAAGCTGTTGCAGATGCTATACGCAGAAGCAGGGCAGGTTTGCAGGACATAAAAAAACCAATCGGGTCCTTTATATTTTTAGGAACAACTGGTGTGGGTAAAACAGAACTGGCAAAAGCTTTGGCTGATTACTTGTTTGATGATGATGGCATGATGACGAGGATAGACATGAGCGAATACCAGGAAAAACATGCTGTGAGCAGGTTGGTTGGTGCACCTCCGGGATATGTTGGATATGAAGAAGGCGGCCAGCTTACAGAAGCAGTAAGAAGAAAACCGTATAGCGTTATCTTACTGGATGAGATTGAAAAAGCGCATCCGGATGTATTTAATATACTATTGCAGGTATTAGATGATGGAAGATTAACCGATAACAAAGGCCGGGTGGTAAACTTTAAAAATACCATCATCATAATGACGAGCAATATGGGCAGTCATATTATCCAGGCAAATTTTGAGAACGTTACCGATAAAAACAAAGAAGAAGTTGTTGAACAAACTAAAAGAGAAGTCATTGATTTGCTAAGGCAAACCATACGTCCTGAATTTTTAAACAGGATCGATGAGATCATCATGTTTCAGCCTTTGTTAAAAAAAGAAATAAAAGAAATAATAAAAATTCAGTTAGATGGATTGAAACAATTATTATTACAAAATGGAGTGGTGCTGGAGTTTAGTGACTATGCATTGGATTACCTGGCCGACAATGGTTTTGATCCGCAGTTTGGTGCAAGGCCTTTAAAAAGATTAATTCAAAAAGAGATAATTAACCAGTTAAGCAAAAAGCTATTGAGCGGAACCATTAATAAATCAAGGCCTGTTTTGATTGATGTTTTTGATGGTACTGTGGTGTTCAGAAATGATACGGCTTCAACTTCAGCAGCAACACCTAAAATTGAAAAAGCGTTTATATAAATAAAAAAAGAGTATAGAAATGGCAATGAAACCAAAGGAAGTTGTAGAGATAATAAAATCTAAAAACATATTTGTCGGCAATCCTAAGGCGGCAGTAACCTTAATGGAATATGGAGAATATGAAAGTGAAGACTGTGCAAAAGCAAATGCAGTTGTAAAGAAATTGTTGGTAGAATTTGATCAAAAAATAAGATTTAATTTTCGGCATTTCCCCTTAACAAAAATTCACCAGCGCTCAATGAAAGCTGGCGAAGCTGCTGTGGGAGCGGCGCAGGAAGGAAAGTTTTGGGAAATGCATAATATACTTTTTGAAAACAGGCGGCAACTCGGCACCACTAGTTTAAAGCTGCATTCTAAAGAAGCTGGTGTTGTAAACAAAAGTTTTTTGAGTAACCTTGTAGATTCTACTTACGGGGTTGAAGTACGTGATGATCTTTTAGAAGGATTAAGCAAAGGCGTAAGAGATGTGCCGACTTTTTTCATCAATGGCGAACTTTATACAGGCAAGCCAACTTTTGAGGAATTAAAGAAAGCAATTGAACTTGCCTTGAAAAAAGTAAAAGTAAAAGTAGCTGTCAAGCAAAGAGCGTGAATTTATAAGATTTGATCTTGATATTAAACCGATTAAAGGTCAGTAATACGCAAGTATGCTGGCCTTTTTGTTTGCAGGTATACTTAGAGGCGGTTGTTTCATTATCACTTAACACGCTTATTTATACTTCAAACTTAAGATATGGATATAGAAATCTTGATTATAAAGTATTTACTAATTTTAGATTGGTAAATACCACTTTCGAGAGGCTCTGCATTCTACTAAAAAGTATTTTATAAACATGGCGTTCAATAAAAACGTATTGGTTCTATTGTTTTTAACGATTTGCGTTTCTTCATTTGCCCAGAGGAAACAAATCGATAGCCTCAAAAATGTATTGCCAACATTAAAAGATTCTTCAAGAATAAATTGCCTCAGCGCCTTAAGCAATGCATACATCTGGATTGAAACTGATAGTGCAAGATTAATTGCAAAACAAGCTTTGAAAGAAGCAGAAGCTATTCATTTTTTAAGAGGTATGTCAAGCTCTTATAATAACCTCGCATGGATACCCAGACTAACGGCAGATGATTTTCCCGGAATGGAAATGTATTGCAAAAAAGCGATTGCACTGCTGGAAAAAACGGGCGATAAAGAGCAACTTTCCTACTCTTGGGTCTTGCTTGGGCTTGCATTCGCAGCACAGGGCAAATTTTCTTCATCTCAGACAACTTTTGAAAAAGCCGTTGAAGTGTATAAAATGACTGGAGATAAGATGAGTCTT
>CAXSEB010000314.1:0-1102 GCA_964235805.1 uncultured Chitinophagaceae bacterium
AACAGGCTCAGTAACTTAATGCTTGATTCAATTCCTGAGAAAGAAACGGTTTTATCTTTAACTGCACCTGGTTTTATGAGTGGTTCAACTAACTCAGGATTTGTTCGTGTTACCTTAGTTGACCCAAACAAGCGAGTACGTTCTCAAAAAGATATTGTTTCTATGGTTAACCGTAACCTTCCAAAATTTAATGAAGGCAGGGCTTTTGCAATTGAAGAGCAAACAATAGCTGTAAACAGAAGAGGCGGTCAACCTGTTCAATTCGTTATCCAAAATAATAATTTTGATAAGCTGGCACAGGCACTTCCAAAATTTTTAGAAGAAGCAGGTAAAAGCCCCGTACTCCAGGGAGTTGATGCAGACCTTAAATTTAATAAGCCGGAATTGCGGATAAATGTTGATCGCTTAAAAGCGAGCGCACTGGGCGTTTCAGTTGATGATGTTTCACAAACTTTACAGCTTGCTCTTAGTAACCGCAGGCTTGGCTACTTTACCAAAGAAGGTAAACAATACCAGGTGATGGGCCAGGTAGACCGCTCAAACCGGGATGATCCCTCGGATCTTAAAAGTCTCTATGTACGCAGCACTTCGGGTGAAATGATCAGCCTTGATAACCTTGTTACCTTTGAAGAAGCGACCAGCCCATCTACTATTTATCACTTTAACCGTTATAAATCCGCAACTGTATCATCAGGCCTTGCTCCCGGTAAAACTATAGGCGACGGCATTGCTGTAATGGAACAGATCTCAAAAAAGGTATTAGATCAAAGTTTTGCAACACAACTCTCAGGTAGCAGCAGGGACTTTAAAGAAAGTTCCGGCAACACTTCCTTTGCATTGTTTCTTGCTCTTGGTTTGATTTTTCTTGTGCTTGCTGCGCAATTTGAAAGTTTTATAGATCCTTTTATAATAATGATAACCGTGCCACTGGCTATTGCCGGTGCTTTATTATCTCTTTGGATTTTTGGACAAACACTTAATATTTTTTCTCAAATTGGCATGATCATGCTCATTGGCCTTGTAACAAAAAATGGTATCCTGATAGTTGAATTTGCAAACCAAAACCGCATGAAAGGTATGGGCAAAGCGGAAGCTGCAATTT
>CAXSEB010000314.1:1112-2751 GCA_964235805.1 uncultured Chitinophagaceae bacterium
GCGGCCTATCCTTATGACAAGCCTTGCAATGGCTTTAGGTGCGTTGCCTATCGCTTTATCACTTGGCGCCGCTGCCACCAGCCGGGTACCTTTAGGTATTGTAATTGTAAGTGGAATTATATTTTCGCTGGTTCTTACCTTGTTTGTAATTCCTGCGATGTATTCATTTATGTCTTCAAATAAAAAACGCAGTCCGTTAGATGAACCTGCCGCGGGCTCACTCCAACCTGCTTAAAATTTTCTTAATGAAATTTTTGAAAACACTTCTTCTCTTTATTCTAATTTTATCTGTAAAATGCGTTACTGCACAACAGCTATTATTACCGGAAGAAGCTGTTGCGACTGCATTACAGAATAACTATGAAATAAGATTATCAAGAAATGATTCTGTTATTTATGCTATAGATTATTCTTATGCAAATGCAGCATTTCTTCCTACGCTTAACGCTAACGGAGGTTACATAAAAAACAATAATAATCAAAATCAAAAATTTGCTGATGGTACAGACAGGAAACGTAATGGCATAAAATCAACTAACCTGAATGCTTCTGTCGGTTTAGAATGGGTTTTGTTTGATGGATTAAAAATGTTTGCAACCCGCGACAGGCTTAAAGAAATACTTAAGTTAGGCGACCTGACTATACAGAACCAGGTTACTGAGATAGTGGCGAATGTTATTGTTACTTACTACAATATCGTAAGGCAAAAACAGCAGCTTAAAGCCATTGAAGAGCAAATGGTAATTAACCGTGAACGGTTACATTTAGCCGAAGTAAAATTAGAAGTTGGCCTTGGAATAAAGCCTGATGTACTGCAGGCGAAGGTGGATCTTAACGCCCAGGTAGCAGCACAGTTAACCCAACAAACCCTGATCTCTCAACAAAAATTAACTCTTAACAGGCTTATGGCTGTAGACAAAGGCATTAACTATGAAGTGCTTGATTCTATACCGATTGATACCACGCTCCAATTGAATGTGATAAGAAATGACATCGCTGCTGTAAGTCCTTCCATTTTACTTTCAAAACAAAACATCAGCATTGCAAATATTACATTAAGAGAAAGGCGTGCTGAAAGATGGCCTTCGGTTTCATTTAATTCAGCATATAATTTTAGTAAGACAAACAACAGCAGTGTTGTAAACCCGTTTAGCCCTTTGTTCAATTTAAATAAAGGTTTTAATTATGGCCTTACAGCAACTATTCCTATTCTCAATAATTATATTGCAAAGCGTAACATCAGGCAGGCGCAGGCTGATATAAATTTCAGGACACTTACTTTAGAGAATGAGCTTTCCGTTTTAAATACAAACCTTGAAGTTGCGTACAGCAATTATGATCTCCAAAAAAAAGCACTTGCTCTTGAAGAATCTAATATCTCCCTTGCAAAAGAAAATGTGTCAATTGCCTTTGAAAGATACAAAGTAGCGGTTGCCACATTTGTTGAATTGCGTGATGCACAACAAAGCCTGGAGCTTGCATATGACCGGCTGATAGCCGCTCGTTACGATACAAAAGTTGCAGAGACGGAATTGCACAGGTTAAGAGGTGATTTTATCACCAAGCGTTGATTACATGATCATGAATTACAAGGCGGCCATACAATGATATTTGTTGCTTAGAATTCCAGAAGGAAATT
>CAXSEB010000315.1:0-2748 GCA_964235805.1 uncultured Chitinophagaceae bacterium
TAATGGCAGTATAAATTTTGTGACGGGTGATATTTCTCCAGGCAATTTTGAAATAGTTTTTTATCATGAGTAGTAAGTTGTAAGTTTTAGTTTGTAAGTCGGGTTTTCAATCTTTTTAACCCCTTTTTTGACTTTTGTAATATTGCGGTTTTTGGGTTGTGCTTAAGAATAAAAATCAGCCATCGAAAAATCAGAAATCAGCAATTTATTCCGTTCTTAAACTCTTAACTGGGTTTGCAAGTGCGGCTTTTATCGCCTGGAAACTTACTGTTAATAATGCAATCAATAAGGCAAGAACACCTGCAATTACAAATACCCGAACACCTATATTAATCCGGTAGGCAAAGCTTTGCAGCCATTTGTTCATTGCCCACCAGGCAAGTGGAAATGCAATAACTGCAGAGATAATTATAAGCTTTAAAAAATCTTTTGATAACATGCCTGCAATATTGCTTACAGATGCACCCAGCACTTTTCTAACGCCTATTTCTCTTACCCGTTGTTCGGCTGCATAAGTAACCAATCCAAACAAGCCCAAACAGGCAATCAAAATAGCAAGCACAGCAAACGTTATAAATATTTGTCCTGTTCTTTGTTCGGTTGTATATAATTTATTAAAGTCTTCATCCATAAAAGAATAATCGAAAGGCTGCGCTGGAGCCATTGTTTTCCATTTGTTTTTTATTTGTGCAACTACGTTAGGAACATCTGCTGAATTAATGCGAACTGAAATACCGCCATTATCTTTTCCAAGAAATAATCCCAATGGTGTAACCACATCACGCAGTGAACTGAAGTTGAAGTTTTTTATTACACCTATTATATGATAATCAGTTAATGCTTTTGTTTGTGGATCTTTTAATGTATAAAATTTTTTACTCAGAAGATCTTTTGCAGCAAGAAATTTTACAGCAGCTTCATTGATAATAATGCCCGTTGAATCTGTTGGAAATTGTTGCGAAAAATTTCTGCCTTGTAAAATTTTTAGCTCAAGGGTTGGAATATAATTTTCATCAACCGTCCATGCTTGTATATTTATTGCTGTACCAGGGTCAAGTGCAGGCGATGTAAAATATGTGTTGCTGTTCCTGTTATAATTAACTGGCAGGTAGCCGCTCATAGTTGCATTTTGAACACCACTTATTTGCAGCAACTCATTCTTAAAACTTACTGCTTGTTCTCCTAAAGTATTGGCATGATTAATAGTCATTACCTGGTTGCGGTTAAAGCCTATGTCTTTATTATGGATATAATTAAGCTGATTATAAATTACTACTGTTCCAAAAATGAGTACAATAGAAATTACAAACTGAAAAACCACTAACGCATTGCGTAGCCATGACCTTTTAAAGCCTGCGGCGAGCTTGCCTTTCAGCACATCTATCGGCTGAAAAGATGATAAGAAAAATGCAGGATAACTACCTGCCAGTAAGCCAACAATCAACATGAGCGCAACCAGTGACATCAGCATAGAAGGTTGAAATAAAGTATTTGTGTAAATATTTTTTCCCGCAAGCTGGTTAAAGGAAGGAAGTAATAACCATGCGATGAAAATAGCAGTAATAAGTGCTATGAAACTAATTAAAAAAGATTCGGTTAAAAATTGCTGAATGAGGTTCACTCTTAATGAACCTAATACTTTTCTTACACCTACTTCCTTTGCACGGTGAGATGAACGTGCTGTAGAAAGATTCATAAAGTTTACACAGGCGATGAACAAAATCATTAATGCAATACCTGAAAAAATATATACATACTCAGCATTACCATTTGCTTCCAGTTCTGCGGTTTTATTGGAATGCAAATGAATAGCTTTTAAAGGCGTAAGATCTGCCCTGATATAGCCACCACCTTTTTTAAAATCATTAAGATTTATATTCACCATGTTTTTTAGCTGAGGTGCAACATGCTTATCCATGAACTGATTCAATTGCGCTTCTATTTGTTTTACCTCTGCATTTTTCTTCAAAAGAATATAAGTAGTATAATTTTCACTAAGCCATGCATCTTCGTTGTTGCCACGGTTTTCCATCATCGGCACAAAAAAATCAAAATGAAAATGTGATTGCTTTGGAATGTCTTTAATTACTGCAGTGATCTTATAATTTCCCGTATCGTTTATCAGCATGGTTTTGCCAACAACATCTGTGCTGTTGAAATATTTTTTTGCAATTGTTTCAGTAATCACCAACGAATGATAATCTTTTAAAGCCGTTTTGGCATCGCCTGCAATTACAGGCAAAGTAAACACATCAAACAAGGTTGAATCAGCATAACCCACCCTCTGTTCCTGTATATTTTCATTTCCTTTTTTTACAAGAAAACTTCCATACCAGTTCATGCGTGTATATTGCTCCACTTGCGGCATTTCACGCACCATTGTTAAGCCCATTAAAGCTGGAACTTGTGCAAGATCAAGGTAGTTGCCATTAAACTTTATTTCATTGTTTACACGATAGATTCTATCTGCATTTACATTGTATTTATCATAGCTTAACTCATCAAGCACATACAGAAAAATAAGTAAACAGGTTGCAAGCCCAATAGCAAGACCAAAAATGTTTATTGAAGTGTAGAACTTATTTTTTGATAAGTTTCTGAATGCCGTTTTGAAATAATTTTTAAACATGAGGGAAGTTTTAAGTTGTTGGTAGTAAGCTTTAAGTAGTAAGTTGTAGGTTGTAAGTTGGCGATTTCAATCTTTTTACACTCTTTTTTCGTTTTTGTAACAAGTTCTCTCCTCCCTTT
>CAXSEB010000316.1:0-2055 GCA_964235805.1 uncultured Chitinophagaceae bacterium
CACCAACATTCTTCCTGAGACACAGGCACAACTGATCCTTACTGATAGTCACTCACCGGGCGTTCATCGTGGTAATGGCCCTATCGTTAATATGGATGAATGGTACCAGGCTTTTAACGTTCAGCCTAACAACAAAATGTATGTACCTAAGGAGAAGCGTATAAAGGTTTGGTAGCTGAAAGAAATGAATGTAACAAATGATTGACAGCATAATTTAGTTATCTTTAAAACAAAAGGTTGTTTTATTATGCTAAAGTTGTTATCTATTCCCCTGGCTGCAGCACTGTTAGCTTTTTCTTTAAATGATAAGGAACCTCCTAATGCGCTGGAATTACTGATAAAAAATTATTACAACTTTTACAGGCAATTCCCCCAACAGAAGATATACATTCATACTGATAAACCATATTACATAAGCGGCGATGATATGTATGGAAAGATCTATCTTATAAATGAGAGCAGCAGCTATGACAGCGTTAGAAGCAAGAAGATTTATGTTGAATTAATTAACGAAGAAAATACGGTTGTAAAAAAAGGGATTGTGAATGGTCTCTACAGTTCACTTAATTTCAGTTTCCACTTAAATGACTCTATAACAGAAGGCAAACCGGCGAAGAGGTGCAGGCAAAAACAAAAGACGAACGAACAACAGTTTACTGGAATGGAAATGTAATTGAAGACTCAAACAATCCCGCCACCATTTCCTTTTATACAGCAGATATGCCAACCACTTATACGGTTATGTTAGAAGGTGTAGCGCAAAATGGTGAATTCATACATAAAACTTTTTCGGTTAAACGAACCCGGCAGTGACTTGTAATGCCGCAATATTCTACTATCCTGCAACAATGTAAAAGCCGTATAAACTGTTACCATTTTATAAGAACATTTTGTGAGAAAGATGCTCTGCGTTTATTCTAATCAATCTATAAACAAAGCTGCTAAAACTCCATTCTATTACAACCCTGAATATGCATACCATAAAGACAAGTAAGCTGCAAAACATATTGAGGATATTATTGGGTACATTTATGGTAGCAGCTGCAATTGCACACTTTACTTTTCAACGGCTGGCCTTCCAGGCGCAGGTTCCCAATTGGATACCTTTAGGTAAAGACCTGGTGGTTATTTTATCCGGTATTGTTGAATTGGCTTTAGGTTTGAGTATGATATTTTGGAAGAGGGAAACAATTTGGGTTGGATTCGCCTTAGCGTTGTTTTATATTTTAGTTTTTCCGGGTAATATTGCACAGTACATAAACAGTACCAATGCTTTTGGCCTCAATACAGACAAAGCCAGGTTGATCCGCTTATTCTTTCAGCCCGCTTTAATAGTTTGGACTTTATGGTCAACAGGCGCTTTAAAAGTTCTTACCAAAAGTAAGTAAGCAACTTATCACCCTGGCGGATAGATGCAAAGATTAAGGCTTTAAAGTTTTTAAGATCATCTTATTCATTATTTATAATAAAAAGTATTCTCAATGACACACAGAAGAAAATTTATAAAGCAAACCGGTACTGCTGTAATCGGTGGTTTATTGTTATCACGTTTGGCGAATGCCGAAACTCTGTTCAACACAGCGTTAGTGCAACCGGTAGGGCTTCAGTTATATACTCTTGGAGATTTGATGATCAACGATACCAAAGGCACGTTGCAAAAGCTTGCGGCAATTGGTTATAAAGAAGTCGAAAGCGCAGGTTCACCGAAGGGAAACTATTATGGATATAAGCCTAAGGAATTTGCCGCCATGGTAAAAGCTGCCGGTATGCGCTGGCGCTCAGCGCATGTTGGAGGGGTTGCCTTCAACATGAACAATATTATGAAAATGGTTAAAACACCTGCGGACTCAGCACGGGTAAAGGCCATGATGGAGAAGTTTAAGAATGCGCCGAAAACGCTTAACCTTAAAGAAAATTACCAGCAATTAGCTAATGATGCCGCTGATGGTGGTTTAAGTTACCTCGTGTGTTCAAGCATACCGGTAAGCACACTTGATGAAATAAAAACAGCAGTTGATGTTTTTGATAAAACAGGAGAGGCCTGTAAAAAAGCAG
>CAXSEB010000316.1:2065-2747 GCA_964235805.1 uncultured Chitinophagaceae bacterium
GTGCAATTTGCCTATCACAACCACACTACGGAGTTTGATGAAGTAGAAGGGCATCGTCCTTTTGATTATATATTATCTAACACCAACAAGAACCTCGTAAAGATGGAACTGGATCTTGCCTGGGCTACAAAGGCAAATCAAGACCCGGTTGAATTGTTTAAGCAGCATCCCGGCCGCTTTCCCTTGTGGCACGCAAAAGACCTTGATAAAGAAACCAGGAACCCGGCAGAAGTAGGCAGTGGGATCGTTGATTTTAAGCACATATTTGCTAACGCAAAAGAATCCGGGATGAAGTACTTTTTTGTAGAGCAGGACCAGGCCCCGCAACCCATTGAGAACGTAACTAACAGTTATAATTATTTAAAGAAACTGCTTAAAGCTTCTAAATCATAAAGTGGTTGATGTAGCGAATTCACATGTTTGCTGGTATTTTGAAAACCTCATGGCTACTGCCTTTCCGGGTTTATATTCGGTTAACCATTAAAGAGCAGGAATAAAGTAAAGCTCAAAGCAGATAAACAAGCCGGTATTATTAATATAGAGGAAAGAACCATCCTAAGCAACATCCCGAAAGAAGCCTGGGAATACAAACCCGGCAACCGCTCTGCACTCGAATGGATACTAGATCAATACAAAGAAAAGAAACCAACCGACCCAACAATTGCAGAAAAGTTCAACACCT
>CAXSEB010000317.1:0-2491 GCA_964235805.1 uncultured Chitinophagaceae bacterium
CATACGACAAAAGAAATCCTAAAAGCAATCCTGCCAATCCTCCGGCAATACCTATCAAAACAGCTTGTGTCATAAAGATCCGAATAATGTCACGGCCTTCAAAACCGGTTGCTTTTAAAATAGCAATGTCTTTCATCTTATCATAAATGGTCATGTTCATAATGTTGTAAATGCCAAATCCGGCAACTAATAGTATCGTTAAAGAAACTGCTACGGCAATTATATCTCTCAGGCTTGAGCCTGCTTCTAATTGCTCGTTAGACATTTGCCATGATTCAACTTTATAAGGTATAAAAGGGGAAAGCTTATCTACCAGTTCCTGCGTTTTATTGTAATCTTTTACATTTATCTGTACATCGGTTACATAACCGGGATTAACTGCAAGCAGTTGTCTCGCTGCATTTATGTTTATATATGCTTTTGATTTATCTACACCGGAAACATCCGTTTTGAAAATACCTATTACTTTGTAATTTTTGGTAACGCCGTCGGAGGTAAGAATGTTGACATTATCATTTACTTTCAGACTGAGATTGTTTGCAAGTTCAACACCAACAATAATACCATCAGAGCGGTGCCTTAAATCATTCCAGTTGCCTTGTATAACATTCTTGCTGATGTTGAAAACCTTGTTTTCATTCACTACATCAACGCCGCAAACTGTTCCGTTAATTTTATTACCTGCATTTTTAAAAAACACGTTAATGTTTACCTGGGTAGTAAAACCGGTAATGTCTTGCTGTGCCTTCAACATATCGAGAACAGATGCCGAACTTTTTATACCATCTGTGTACTTGATAACTTTTGCATGGCTAATATTGATTACATCGCCAGGATATAATTCCTTTAACAGGTTACTATTGTCGGCAGGACGGTCGTTATAAATGCGAACATGTGCCAGTGAACTGAATGCAAGTTCTGATTGTGCATTGTTTACACCTGTCATAAATCCGGTCATAAATACATACATACTTATTCCGAATGTTACGCCGAGCATCGCAACAATTGTTTGCTTAATGTTTGATGTAAGATGTATTTTGGAAATACGGTTATTAATTGAGCTTTGCATAATTATTTTTGTTTCGGTAATTCTATTACTTCATTATCAGAAAGCCCGCTTATTATTTCTATCCATTCCGTTGTTTTAATACCTGTTTTCACAGCCGTCCTCCCCTTTTTATTTTTCACCATCACAGAGTTATCATCCGATAAATAAGAAGCAGGAATAACCAATGCATTTTTCTTTTCAGTAATAATAATATTTGCCTGTAACTGAGTGTCATCTTTTAATGTTAACGGCATTTTGCTGAAGGTCGCTTCGACAATAAATGATTGGGAATTTTTATCAAACGAAGGATAAATTTTAGAAATAGTTGCGGGATAAGTATTCCTTTTATCAGTATTAAGCGATATACGCACCTGTTGGTTTAACTGCACTTTTTGTATATCATCTTCATCTACATAAAGCTTTGCTACTTTTTCCCCGGAACCAACGGCAGCAATAGTTTCACCTTTTTTTACCAGGTCTCCGTTATGCTTAAATACGTTTAAAACTACACCGCTGTTTGCACTGCTTACATTATAATATCCGTTATTTTGTTTTTGTATCTGATATTGTGCCTTTGTGTTGGCTTCGTTTAATGCAAGGTTCTGTTTTAACGTTGCAAGCGTTTTTTGCAGCACTGCAATATTTGAAATATCATTTTTATAAGTAAGCTGCACATTATCGTAATCTGCCCTGGCGACAGCATTTGTTTTTATTAAATTTTCATAGCGTTGCAGGTTAACTTCATCTGTTTGCTTTTTAAGCATTGCCTGGCTAATCTGTTCCTGCACCTGCGCTATCTGTGGCGAATAATCAGCAGCATTGTTTTTAGCATACTGATAATTTACCAATGCATTTTCTACCTGTGATTGCTGCACATCATTCATCAACTTAAAAAGCACCTCGTTTTTCCTTACCGAATCACCTTCTCTTACCATTGAGGCATCCAGGTAGCCATCTGCAAAAGCCGTAACGCTATATTCGTTAACCGTTGTTATGTTTCCGCTTGCAAAAACTGCATTTACAATGTCTTTTCTTTGCGGGGCAGTTTCTTGTGTTGATTTGCACGAAACCATCAATACTGAAATGGCAACTGTGCATCTTATTATATTTTTCATTTTTTTAATTTTATCAGGATAATAATTATTTTCTTGCCGATATAGAAGCCTGTACAAATAGCAGGTTCGATAAATTGTTCAGGTAGGCATTTTCTGAATGCAAATAGTCTTCAAAAGTTCGCAAATAACTATCAATGCTTATCAGTCCTTCTTTAAATTTTTGTTGGGATAAGTCAAGGTTTTTTCCATACAGCTCAAATGAAGTTTTTGAGGTATTAACAATGCCCAGGTAATTAGTATAACTATCTTTTAATGCTGCATCATTTATCTTGCTTTGTTCGGTCGCAGCCTTGTATTGTTCTTCTGCAATCTTCTTTTGTACCACAGC
>CAXSEB010000317.1:2501-2744 GCA_964235805.1 uncultured Chitinophagaceae bacterium
GTCTGTTTCTGTTTGCAAATCCTGTAAATATGGGCACACTTACATTTAAACCAATGTAGCGGTAATCGGTCCATGCACTTTTATGGAAAGACATTCCAAAATCATCCCTGAATTGCTGGTAACCAAAATAACTGTTTAAGGAAAGCTTTGGATAAAAGGCAGCCTGTAAAGTCTTGCGCTGAAGTTCTGCAATCGTAATATTGGATGGATATATGAGAAGATTTTTATCCTGCCCGATTTCTG
>CAXSEB010000318.1:0-2741 GCA_964235805.1 uncultured Chitinophagaceae bacterium
CGGTTGCCAGGCGGAGGTTTTTCAACTACCTCACCATCGGCAATACTTGTTCGTTATGTGCCATTATACTACTGACCTAACAAACTTGGGGATTGCTATACTCAATTTATCTTGTAATAAAAACGAAGCCACTTGTATCAAAAACGAACCCTGGCTGTATCAAAAACGAACACCTTCCCTATACTACTACTGCGTTAACATATTGATAGTCAACAATACGTAATCTGGTTACTATTTTGATCTGAAAACATAAATCAAAAATGACTTTATGCTAAGAATTTATTTCAAAACCGCGTGGCGAAGCTTAATAAAGAACAAAGCATACAGCACATTAAACATTCTTGGCTTAGCAACAGGAATGGGTGTTGCGTTAATCATTGGCTTATGGATATATAACCAATATTCTTATGACAAGTTCCTTCGTGATTATAAACAACTTTACCAGGTACGTCGCAATTTTTTTGGTAATGGTGATACAGTTAATTATAGGGGGACTTCATTAAAGTTGGCAGACATTTTAAGAAATCAAATTCCGGAAATAGAGTCTGTTGCTGAAACAGATGGGGGCAGCCAGCATGGATTAATGGTTGGCGATAAAAAATTTTATATCAATGGAAATCAGGTTGCCAGTAATTTTCTCGCCATGTTTCAATATCCTTTGCTTGAGGGCGATGTAAAAAATGTATTGAGTAATCCTTATTCTATTGTGCTAACGCAAAGCACAGCAAAAGCATTATTCGGCAATGAAGACCCTTTAAACAAAACAGTTCGATTCGATAACAAAAATGATTTAAAGGTTACAGGAGTTTTAAAAGATATTCCGGCTAACTCCACTTTGCAGTTTAGTTATCTGGTTCCATTCAGCTATTGGGAAGTCACAGATGCTTTTGTAAAGCAAGCACGCACAGCAGGTTTTGGCTGGACAAATTTTGCAGTGTATGTAAAATTAAAACCCGGGATTTCTTATGCGCAGGTTGAACCTAAAGTAAGAAACCTGGAAAAAACAGAGACAGATAACAGCATGTCAATGACAACCAATATCATGTTTAACTCTGTTGAAAAGTGGCATTTATATAATGAGTTTGAAAAAGGCAAAGCAGTTGGAGGCTTTATAGAATATGTCCACATTTTTACCATCATCGGTATTCTCGTTCTGTTAATAGCTTGTATAAATTTTGTTAACCTCACTACGGCAAGGTCAGCAAAAAGAGCAAGAGAAGTAGGCGTTAGAAAAGCGATAGGTTCAGGCAAAAATCATTTGATATTCCAGTTTCTTACTGAATCTGTTTTACTCACTTTCATCGCATTTGTTTTATCGCTTCTTTTTGTGCTGCTGGCATTGCCTGCTTTCAATACGCTTACAGGTGATGTGATAAAAATTCCGTTCACAAATTATATGTTTTGGCTGATTACTATTGGTTGTGTTTTAGTAACAGGACTTGCAGCAGGCAGCAGACCAGCTTTTTATCTTTCATCTTTTGAACCCGTTAAAGTATTGAAGGGAAAAATTCATATTGGCAAAGCAGCAGCATTGCCCCGCCAAGTACTGGTGGTACTGCAATTCAGTTGTTCCATAGCATTGATTATTTGCACATACATTATTTATCAGCAGGTTCAATATGCTAAAGACAGACCATCAGGTTACGATAAAAACCGGCTGATGATAACAGATTTAAACGCAGACCTTGGCAGTAACTATAACGCTATTAAAAATGAATTGATTGAAAATCGTATTGCTGAAACGGTTACTACTGCATCAAACAGTGTAACAACCGGTGGCAATCACAGAGACGTAGATGACTGGCAGGGCAAACGACCGGGTGAATCTGTAGATATGGGTGTGATAACAATATCAGGTGATTATTTTAAAGCAGTCGGAATGTCCATGAAAGAAGGCAGGAATTTCAATGTACCTTCGGATACTTTAAATGTAATATTTAATGAAGCGGCAGTTAAGTTGTTGCGTTTACAAAATCCTTTAAACCAAACCATCACATGGGTTGATACCAAACTAAAAATAATCGGTATAGTAAAAAATGCGTTGATGGCATCACCCTTTGCGCCTGCTGATCCTACTATATTTTTATATAGTCCGCATCCTCAGAATGTAATCATGTACAGGTTGTCGGCAGCTATAAAAACACAAGACGCCATCACCAACCTTACTTCCATTTTCAATAAATATAATCCTGCATATCCTTATACTTACACATTTGCTGACGATAGTTATGCAGCTAAATTTAAACTCGAAGTACTCATTGGAAAATTAGCCGGCTTGTTTGCCGCATTAGCAATATTCATCTCATGCCTTGGCTTATTTGGCCTGGCAGCTTATATAGCAGAACAACGAACAGAAGAAATAGGCATACGCAAGGTATCAGGTGCTTCTGTATCGCAAGTGTGGCTACTACTTTCAAAAGATTTTATTGTATTGGTATTGATAAGTTGCGTGATTGCATCGCCTGTTGCTTTTTATTATATGCACGATTGGTTACAACAGTACGATTACAGGATAACGATAAGTCCGCTTGTGTTTGTTATCGCAGGCATTACAGCGATTGCAATAACGATTATAACTATCAGCTTTCAATCCATCAAAGCAGCTATTACAAATCCGGTGAAGAGTTTAAGAACAGAATAGTATAATACTCCTTTGGCAAGAAAAAACTGCCACCTAACAAATAAGATTCGTGGGGTGCGCAGCACCAACCATGAAGTTAATGTTGTACGGAACCTGAAGG
>CAXSEB010000319.1:0-277 GCA_964235805.1 uncultured Chitinophagaceae bacterium
CAAACCAATTACCAGGACACATGCCACAAAAGTTATCGTGAATTTAAGTGTAGTGGAAAGAGTAATGAAACTGGCTGACAGCACCGACTATATGTTCTGGACATTTGGTGGCGCTGTGCCCGGCAATTTTATTCGTATACGGGAAGGTGATGAGGTAGAATTACACCTTGAGAACCTTGCACAAAATAAATTGTCGCACAGTATTGATTTGCATGCTGTAAATGGCCCTGGCGGCGGAGCAGAAGCTTCTAACGTTGCACCGGGACACACCTCAACA
>CAXSEB010000319.1:287-2732 GCA_964235805.1 uncultured Chitinophagaceae bacterium
GGCATTGAACCCTGGCTTGTTTGTTTACCATTGTGCTACTGCGCCCGTGCCTATGCATATTGCTAATGGTATGTATGGCTTAATACTCGTGGAGCCACGCGGCGGTTTACCAAAAGTGGATAGGGAATATTATTTAATGCAAAGCGAATTTTATACAAAAGAAAATTTTGGATTTAAAGGCTTGCAGGAATTTGACGAACAAAAAGGAATTAAAGAACAGGCCGATTATGTGGTATTTAACGGGCGTGTAAATGCTAATGCCGGTAAAAATGCTTTGCCCGCAAAGGTTGGTGAAACTATAAGATTGTTTGTGGGAAATGGCGGGCCTAACCTTGTTTCATCTTTTCATGTTATCGGCGAAGTTTTAGATAATGTATATGTAGAAGGAGGTACAGTTGTAAGCCATAACCTTGGTACCACACTTATACCTTCCGGCGGCGCTGCAATTGTAGATATGAAGATAGATATACCAGGTGTTTATAATATTGTTGACCATTCTATATTCCGGGTTTTTAATAAAGGAGCGCTGGCGCAAATAAAAGTAACAGGAGGAAGAGATACAATTGTTTTTAGAAAAAATTAATATCAAAAAACCTCGGCGATTTCTTATAAGTGCCCTTTAAAAACATTAATCAATGAAAACAACTTTTGCCATATTATTTCTTCTTAGCTGCCTTGCCTGTGTAAGCCAGCCCATGAGAAATATGGCAAAAGAAAAGAAGATGGTAAAGATAGAAGGAGGCAATTTTAAAACTTTCTATGTTTCAAAAACTGATAAGCCTATTGCTGTTAGTCCTTTTTTGATTGATGAATATGCGGTAACCAATTTAGAATATCTTGACTTTGTAAAAGCAAATCCTGAGTGGAGCAGGTCAAAAGTAAAAAGGCTTTTTGCAGACAATAATTATTTGAAGCAATGGAAGGGTGATGTTGAGATTGGTGAATCAAATAAGAACATATACAATTCGCCGGTAGTGAATGTATCATGGTTTGCTGCAAGAGCGTATTGCAACTGGAAAAACAAACGCCTGCCTACAATTGCTGAATGGGAAATTGCAGGCAATGCACCGCCTAAAAATATAAAATATACTTCCTTAACAAGCTATATATTTCAATGGTACGAGAAACCTTCTTTACCGGTATTACCCAATGTAAAAACTACTTACTGCAACACGTATGGGTTATATGATATGCATGGCCTTGTATGGGAATGGACATTCGATTTCAATAGTTTCATAAGCACAGGTGATTCAAGAAATACAACCAATGATGATAGCAATTTATTTTGTGCCGGCGCATCTATTAACGTAACCAACCGGGAAGACTACGCTTCGTTCTTACGCTATGGATTTCGCGGAAGCCTTAGAGGAAACTACTGTATATCAAGCCTTGGATTTCGCTGCGCAAAAAACTTACTTGTTACAAACAAACTTTAAAAAAATTTATTATGAAAAAATACATCGCTCTCTTTTTATCTGCTGCTATTTTATATAGTTGCAACACCGGAAACACTGCGTCTATAGCTAACAGAGATAATACAAATGCTTCTGCAAAAACAGCCATGAAAGAACCCGCCACTGTTGCCTCGGAAAGTATTTTTGTAATTACAGATTCCTTTCAAACACAGGATAATAAGAATTTTGTTTTGTCTTCCCTTAATGGCAAGCCAACTGTTGTTGGAATGATCTTTACTAACTGCGGCTATGCATGCCCGAGATTAACCGGGGATATGAAAAACATTGCCGACAAATTAAAGGACCACAGGGATAAAATAAATTTTGTTTTGATAAGCTTTGATACAGAAAGAGACAATCCCGCCCAGTTGAAAAAGTTTCAAAAACAAATGGGGCTTGATGATGAATGGATCTTATTACATGGCAATGAAGAAACGGTAAGAACTTTATCGGTGTTATTAAATGTACAATTTGAAAAAGATGCAGAAGGCAATTTTTCGCATAGTAATCTTATAACAGTACTTGATAAAAAGGG
Organism: uncultured Chitinophagaceae bacterium; assembly: GCA_964235805.1. Classification (GTDB taxonomy): domain Bacteria; phylum Bacteroidota; class Bacteroidia; order Chitinophagales; family Chitinophagaceae; genus Ginsengibacter. The sequence goes on from CAXSEB010000319.1 coordinate 2,277, forward strand.
AACACTTGCTTTCCAGAACGAAGGACTGGATGCCGATCACAAAGAAACAATTGACAAGATTAAAGGATTGCTGGATGATTGTTGTAAGAAAGGCCAGGTTGCAAAAGCTGAACAATAATGATGCACTTTTTGAATCATGATCCTCTCTATTAATTACTTTACCTTGAAACTCTAATTTTAAATGCTAATATTTATTTATGAAAAAACTAATAGTTGTAATTCTCGTTTGTGCCGTAGTTGTATTATATGCCTGTAACAGCGGAGACTCTGTAAAGCCTGCTCAATCAGGCTCCATTGTTCAGGACCCGGAAGAAGAAGGTGAAAAAATTCCAACTCCTGGCGGTGAAGGCCCATCCTATGATCCACATCGAGGTGCAGGAAAATTTACAAATGTAAGTGTAGGTAACAAGCTTGATGTAGTGTTAGCTACTAACGGAGAAAAAATCTACGGTGTAA
>CAXSEB010000320.1:0-2725 GCA_964235805.1 uncultured Chitinophagaceae bacterium
ATCAAAATTCCGGAACAAGTAGTAGTTCTCCATGGAAAACATTAGATAAATTAAATAAAACCTATTCAAGTATTCAGGCGGGTGATTCAATTCTTTTTCGTCGTGGCGACGAGTTTTATGGAAGCCTTTCTATCTTAAAATCAGGAACTTCTTCTTCACCGGTTGTATTTGCGGCATATGGCAGTGGTACAAGGCCGGTGATTACCGGTTTTACCAGCGTTTCAGGATGGGCGAAGATAGGAACAAACCTTTGGGAAAGCGGCGCCGTAGCCAGTTCTCACGCAAAGTTAAATATGCTTACTGCAGATGGAAAAGTAACTGCCATCGGAAGGTATCCTAACTTAAGCGATTTTAATAAAGGCTATTTAACTGTTGACTCTCATAACGGCTCATCATCTATCACTGATAACTCTTTACCATCAACTCCGGATTTTACAGGAGGCGAGCTTGTTTTGCGAAGAAAGCGTTATGTTCTTGACCGTGATTCTATAACGAAACATTCAGGAAGCACCATTTCTTACAAATCATTTTCCGGAGATGATCCAACTGATGGTTTCGGATACTTTATTCAAAATCACCCTGCTACCCTGGATCAGGCCGGCGAATGGTATTACAATCCTTCATCAAAGAAGGTGAGGATGTATGGGAGCTCTATGCCATTCAATGTTAAGATAGCTACAGTAGATATGTTAGTAGTGTCCAAAAGCATCAGTAATATAACAATCGATAATATAAATTTTACAGGTGCTAATACCACCGCTATTAAGATAACAGGAACCTCACCAAATTTCAAGATAACAAATTGCGATATTTCTTCATCAGGCGAAATGGCTGTTTATGCAACTGCAGATAATTTCTTACTGGAGAACGCTAATATTACTAACTCGTTAAACAAGGCTATTGTAACCTATGGCATAAATTCAATTATAAGCAATGTGGTGATTAAGAATACGGGAACTATTGCAGGTATGGGCCTGGCAGGCGAGGGGCAGTATTATGGTGTAACCGTATTTGGAACAGGCAGCCTGGTTGAGTTTTGTGAAGTTGATAGCACAGGTTATATAGCTATCCGGTTCAACTCGGATGGCGGTACAATCAAGAACAATTTAATTAATACTTATTGTTTTATAATGGATGATGGCGGAGGAATATATACCTGGAACGGCTCAACTGGTGCAACATGGTCAGGAAAGAAAATTACCGGGAATATTGTATTAAACGGAATAGGCGCTGCTGAAGGTGCAAATACAACCACCGGCAATGCTTATGGTATTTATTTAGACGAGAAAAGTAACCACATTGAAGTTGCCGATAACACCGTAAATAATGCAGGTACTGCAGGGCTCTTCATACATAATTCCTATAGCCTCACTATTAAAGGAAATTTGTTTTATGATAATGGTATGCAGGTTAAGATGGTTCATGATAAATCAACAAGTCCTGCTATCAGGGGCCTGGTAGTAAATAATAATATTGAGCTTTCTAAAACTACTAGTCAACGGGTGGGTTATTACAGGTCGCTGTCAAACGACTTTTCATCTTTTGGTGCTTTTGATTACAATTATTATTGCAGGCCCATACTTGAGCCCGGCAACATTTCTGCCACCAGCAGCGGCAGCAGCACAGGATCAATCATTTACTCCAACGATGGTTCGTCAGGAAAATATTATTCCCTGGATAAATGGCAGGGAGCTACCAACCTTGATCTGCATACTAAAAAAACGGCAGTATCTGTCTCTGATATTTCTCAGATAAGGTTTGAATATAATGCTACTTCAGCAACAAAATCAATCTCACTGGGCAGCTCTATTTATTACGGAATAGACGGTGTTCAACATACACAGTCACTTGCTTTAGCGCCTTATTCTTCCATTGTTTTGCTGAAAGGCTTATTGTTAAACGCAGTCAGCAGGGTTTCATTAAATACAACGCCTGCTGTAATAAGCGAAAGTGCAGAGGCATCGCAATTTAAAGTAAGCGTATATCCTAATCCTTCGCCAGCACAATTTATATTGGCAATTAATACTTCATCAAGGGAAGATCTATTAATCCAGGCTACCACTGTAACCGGGGTACAAATATTAAATGCTAAAACAAAATGGACCCCTGAATATAAATTTGGTGGAAACCTTATGCCGGGCATTTATTTCTTTAGGATTACCCAGGGCCAACATTCACAAACGCTCAAACTGGTTAAACTCTAGGTAACAAAACATTTATTTTGTGACTTACTGTATTTTAGCGTTGTTATCCTTTACTAATTAGGCAATGGCACAATCAGTTATTTAAGTTATTATAATGCAACGTAAGTCTTTAAGAATAAAATGTCCTCATAAAAACAAAAATCATAGTCTTATTTTTGGCAAATCATCATGAAGTTTGGTAACTAAAAAGCCACGCTATGGCCGAACAGGAGATCATTAAACACACGAAGAAAGCATATAAAATCTGGCACAGTAAAGAGCACGGGTTTTGGCATAAACTAAAAGAGTTTTTACTTGAGATCTTCATAATTGTTTTTGCTGTTACAATTTCTATATGGTTGCATAACTGGAGTGAGCATAGAAGTGAACGGGCACAAGTAAAAGACTTTTTTACTGATCTTAAAGATGATCTGAATAAAGACATAGAGAGTATAGCCATTGCAAAAAGAGACCTTGAAACGGCTATTAATGAGTTTACGTTTCTTCAAAATATTGATACTGGAACAATTGACAGCATGAAC